>NZ_JBEXLM010000005.1:0-278049 GCF_040609975.1 Micromonospora sp. NPDC004551
GTCGCCGGACCGGGCGGCGCGGGCGGCGATCGGCCGCAACGTGCTGGACCCGGCGCGGCGGGCCGCGTCGGCGCGGGCCGGGTTCGCGCAGGCCGCCGCGGTGGCCGAGGAGGTGTCGGCCGTCTGGGCGTCCGGGGGTTGATCTTCCGGCTGTCGGTGCCGGCTGGTATCAAGGCAGGCATCAGACACGGGTACGGAAGAGGGCTGTGATGGCGGGCCAGGGTTTGTCCACTGACGAGGTACAGGGCATCCGGGAGGCGCTGGCGGCCGGCCGCAAGCCCAAAGTGGTGTTCACGGCGGCGGCCGGGCAGATTTCGGGCCAGCTCGGGCAGGTGGTGGAGCTGACCGACCCGGAGGTGTCCGAGGAGTTCGTGGTGGTGCGGTTCGGCCGCGACGAGCTGCCCTTCTCCCCCGCCGACGTGGCGATCGCGCCGAAGGGGGCCGGGCGGCGGCCGGCCGAGCCGAAGCCGGAACCCCCGGCCGAGGCGGCGCCGCCGGAGCCGGAGTTCGTGTTGGGCGCGCCGCCGGTGCCGGCGCCGCGGCGGGAGGAGCCGAGGGTGGAGCAGCAGGCGGAGCCGAAGCCGGCGCGGCGGGCCGTGAAGGCGGTCAAGCCGAAGGGTCCGGCCGGGTTGACGGTGACGCTGGCCTACGCCGAGGGCGAGTGGACGGTCGCGGCGCAGCAGGGCGCGAAGGCCCTCGCGAAGCCGTACGTGGTGAAGCCCGCGGAGGCGCTGCGGATGGTGGCGCTGGTGGACGTGCCCGGCGTGCAGGAGGCGGTGGAGCAGATCCTGGCCGCCGAGCGGGCCGAGGCGGAGCAGCAGGCGGAGAAGCTGCGCGCCGAGCTGGCCGAGATCGAGGCCCGGCTGGCGGAGCTGCGCGAGGCCCGCTGAGCCCCGCCGCGCGCCCCGGCCGGAATCGCCTCGGCCGGGGCGTGCGGCCTCTGCTAGGGTTCCGTCGCGTCCTCGAACGAGACCGGAGGGAGGTGAGCGCCATGGCACGCACGACTGTCACGCGCTCCCACCCGGCCGCGAGGACGTCGGGTTCCTGAACCGGGGAGCGTGCCGCTTCCTGGAAGGACCTTCATGACCGATCTGGTCATCCGCTCGCTCGTCGCGGGCGAGGAACAGCTCTTCGACTCCCTGCCCGACCCGGGGCTGGTCGGGCGCGCCGTGCTCGGCGAGACGTACGCCGCCGGCGGCTTCCGCCCCGAATGGACCTGGGTGGCCCTGCGCGAGGGAAAGGTGGTCGCCCGGGCCGCCTGGTGGGCCGGGCCCGACGACCCGGCGCCGCTGGCGCTGGACTGGTTCGACTTCACCGACGCGGACGCCGGCGCCGAACTGCTGCGCACGGCGCCGCTGCGCGCCGAGTACTCGATCCTGCTCCCGCACGGCTGGCGGGACGATCCGGCGGTGCGGGCGCAGGCGCAGGCCCGCATCGACGCCGCGACGGCCGCCGGCATGCGGGTGCTGGTCGAGCGGTACCGCTACCGGTGGACGCCCGGATGTGGCCTGCCGGCCCGGCCCGGGCGGCTGGAGTTCCGGCCCGAGCCGGACGACGCGGTGATCCTGGACGCGCTGTGCCGCATCGGCGAGGGCAGCCTGGACGCCCACTTCCGGGCCGCGGCGGCCGCGCACGGCCCGCTCGCGGCGGCGCAGGAGGACCTGGACCTGCTGCGCTGGATGCCCAGCCCGCGGGACTGGTGGCGGATGGCGTACACCCCGGGTGGGGAGCCGGTCGGGCTGGTCGTGCCGGCCCGCAACCAGACCGCCCACGTCGTCGGGTTCGTCGGCGTGCTGCCCGGCCAGCGCGGCCACGGCTACGCCTACGACCTGCTGATCGAAGGCACCCACCTGCTGGTCGAGGCGGGCGCCGACGCGATCGTGGCCGCCACCGACCAGGGCAACGCCCCGATGGCGGCGACGTTCGCCCGGGCCGGCTATCCGGTCGAGTGGGAGCGGATCGACCTGGTCTGAACGCCCCGCGGGGCCGGTGCGACCCCCTCGCACCGGCCCCGCGTCACCCGCGCCCGCAGGCTCATCAGTGTTGCGGGATGTTCTGTACCCCGATCCGGCGGCGGAACACCCAGTAGGTCCAACCCTGGTAGGCCAGCACGATCGGGGTGAACACGACCGCCACCCAGGTCATGATCTTCAGGGTGTAGGGGGTGGAGGCGGCGTTGGTGGCGGTGAGGGTGCCGGCGGCGTCCAGGGTCGACGGCAGCACGTTCGGGAACAGCGCGGCGAACAGGGTCGCCACGGCCAGGGCGATGGCCACGGCCGTGCCGGTGAACGCCCAGCCCTCCCGGCGTACCCGGGCGGCGGCCAGACCGCCGAGCAGGGCGAGGGCGGCGCCCACGGCGAGCACGACGGCGGCCGCGCTGGAGCGGATGCTCAGCGTCCAGGCCAGGAAGGCCACCGCCACCACGGCCGTGCCGGCCCCGACCTTGACCGCGAGCGCGCCGGCCCGCTCCCGGATGTCGCCGGTGGTCTTCAGGGCGAGGAACACCGCGCCGTGGGTCAGGAACAGGCCCAGGGTGGTCACCCCGCCGAGCAGGGCGTACGGGTTGAGCAGGTCGAGCAGGCCGCCGGCGTACTCGTGGTCGGCGGTCAGTGGCACGCCGCGCAGGATGTTGGCGAAGGCGACGCCCCACAGCACCGCCGGCACCGCCGAACCCCAGAAGATGGCCTGGTCCCAGCGGCGCTTCCAGCTCGCCTCGGTGCGCTTGTGCCGGTACTCGAAGGCCACGCCGCGGGCGATCAGGGCGAGCAGGATCAGCAGCAGCGGCAGGTAGAAGCCGGAGAAGAGGGTGGCGTACCACTCGGGGAAGGCGGCGAACATCGCGCCGCCGGCGGTGATCAGCCAGACCTCGTTGCCGTCCCAGACCGGGCCGATGGTGTTGATCAGGACACGGCGTTCCCGGTCGTCGCGGCCGAGAACGGGCAGCAGCATGCCGACGCCGAAGTCGAAGCCTTCGAGGATGAAGTAGCCGGTGAAGAGCACGGCGACGAGGAGAAACCAGATGGTGGTGAGTTCCACGATGGGCTCCGGGGTCAGTAGGCGAACGCCAGCGGGCGGTCGGCGTCGTCGGTGTCGGCCGGTTCGGGGTCGGGAGTCAAGTCGGGCACGCCGGCCTTCGCGTAGCGGACCAGCAGCTTGAACTCGATCACCGCGAGGGTGGCGTAGATCAGGGTGAAGGCGGTGAACGAGGTGAGCACCTCGGCCAGCGAGACGCTGCGGGACACGCCGTTGCGGGTGAGCATCTCGCCGAAGACGATCCACGGCTGGCGGCCCATCTCGGTGAAGATCCAGCCAAAGGAGTTCGCCAGCAGCGGCAGGGCCGGCATGACCAGTCCGGCGCGCAGCAGCCAGCGGCTCGACGGGGTGCGGCCCTTGCGCTGGGTCCAGAGCACGATCAGGGCGATCGCGGCGGCGGCCAGCCCGAAGGCGATCATGAAGCGGAAGCTCCAGTAGGTGATCGGGATGATCGGGGTGTAGCTGCCGGCGCCGTACTGGGCGGCGTACTGGGCCTGGAGGTCGTTGATGCCCTGCACGGTGCCCTTCGGGTCGCCGGTGCCGAGGAACGACAGCAGGTACGGGATCTTGAGGGCGAAGACCTCGCGGCTGCCGTCGAGGCTGCCGACGGTGAGCACGGAGAACGAGGCGGGGCTCTCGGTGGTGTAGAGGCCCTCGGCGGCGGCCATCTTCATGGGCTGCACCTCGGTCATGATCTTGCCCTGGATGTCGCCGGTGAACAGCACCAGCGCCGAGGAGACCAGCACCACCCAGGAGCCAAACTTCGTGGCGAAGCGGTAGGCGCCGGTGTCGGCGCTGTCCCGGTTGCGGATGAGGTGCCACAGCCCGACGGCGACGATCAGCGACCCGGCGACCAGGAACGCGCCGGAGAGGGTGTGCGGGAAGGTGATGAGGGCGACCTTGTTGGTGAGCACGGCGACGAAGTCGGTCAGCTCGGCGCGGCCGGTCTCAGGGTTGACCCGGTAGCCGACCGGGTTCTGCATGAACGAGTTCGCGGCGAGGATGAAGTAGGCGGACAGGTTCGTGCCGATGGCCGCGGCCCAGATGGCGGCCAGGTGCAGCCGCTTGGGCAGCCGGTCCCAGCCGAAGATCCACAGGCCGATGAAGGTCGACTCCAGGAAGAACGCGACGAGGGCCTCGATGGCCAGGGGCGCGCCGAAGATGTCGCCCACGAAGCGCGAGTAGTCGCTCCAGTTCATGCCGAACTGGAACTCCTGGACGATGCCGGTGACCACGCCCATCGCGAAGTTGATGAGGAAGAGCTTGCCGTAGAACTTGGTGAGTTTGAGGTACCGCTCGTTGCCGGTGCGGTGCCACAGGGTCTGCAGGATGGCCACCAGCACGGACAGGCCGATGGTCAAGGGCACGAAGAGAAAGTGGTAGACGGTGGTGACACCGAACTGCCAGCGGGCGACGTCCAACGCGTCCACCTGAAACCCCCAGCTGTGCATACTACGAGACGTAGTAAATACTACTCGGCGTCGTAGAAGAATCGGCAGGGCCACAGGGCCCGAAGCGGCCCGGGACCAATGACCCTGATCACCTCCCAACCGGTCAGGATTCGAGAAGCACCGGCCCGCCGCAGCTCCGTAGCGTGACTGACGTGCACACGACCAGCAGGCACGGAGAAGGAGACAACGCATGAAAGCCCACGTCAGCTCGATCCTCCTCGGCGTCCAGGACATGGAGCGGTCCAAGCGGTTCTACACGGAGGGTCTCGGCTGGAAGATCGCGCAGGACTACGGCGTCTCGGTGTTCTTCGCACCCGACGGCGGCTCGCCCGTCGGGTTCTACGGCCGCGAGGGCCTGGCCGAGCAGGTCGGCACGAGCGCCGCGGGCAGCGGCTTCAGCGGGCTGGTCCTCACCTACGTGGTCCGCAGCGAGGGGCGGATCGACGAGATCATGGCGGAGGCCGAGAAGGCCGGCGCCACGATCCTCAAGCCCGCCGGCGCCCTCCCCTGGGGCGGCTACGGCGGTTCCTTCGCGGACCCGGACGGCTACATCTGGAGCCTCGGCTACAGTGCCCAGGGCGAGAACCAGCCGTACGCCGAATAGCGGCACCCGGCCGGTGCCCGCCGCCGTGGCGACGGGCGCCGGCCGCCGTCGCGCAGGGATCGGTTCCCTCGCCCACCCCGTCGCATGCGACCATCCAGCACTGATGGACACCCCGATCACCCACTGGCGGGCGCCCCTGCTCTGGCGCGCCGCGCAACTGGCCGCCCGCGGCCTCGTCGCCCTGGTCGGCCGCCTCGAGGTCAGCGGCGACGTGCCCGACGACCTGCGCCACGGGCCGCTGGTCCTGGCCGCCAACCACATCAGCCCCTTCGACCCCGTGGTGCTCACCGCGGCCTGCCAGGTCCGGGGCATCCGCCCGCGGATCATGGCCACCGGCGGGCTGTTCCGCGCCCCGGTGATCGGCTCGCTGATGCGCCGCGCCGGGCACATCCGCGTCGACCGGGGCACCAGTTCCGTGCACCACTCGCTGGAGACCGCGGCCGGCGCGGTGGCCGGCGGCTCGGTGGTGCTGGTCTACCCGGAGGGGCGCATCGGCCTGGACCCCGGCATGTGGCCCGAGCGGGGCAAGACCGGGGCGGCCCGGCTCGCCTTCGCCAGCGGCGCCGCCGTCGTCCCGGTCGCCCAGTGGGGCTGCCACGAGGTGCTGCCCTACCGGGCGCCCCGGGGCATGCTGCGCGGCGTGGCCCGGGCGGTGCGGCGGCGGCCCGTCATCCGGGTGCGGTTCGGGCCCCCGGTGCTGCTGCGCGACCTGCACCCCGGCACCCCGGGCGCGGCCCGGCGGGCCACCGACCGGATCATCGACGCGATCACCGACGAACTCGTGCCGCTGCGCCCCGACGAGCCGGACCGGCCCCGCCACGTCGACCCCGGCCGCCCCACAGAGACCACCCGGATGCACCGCCGCCGGCCGCCGCGCTGAGCGGACAGGCTTCGCCGCCACCGGCCGGGGTATCAGACATCGTCACCGCCGGCCGGCCGAGAGGAAACGATCGTGGCGTCCATCCGGGCTCTGGTGCTCAACTGCACGCTGAAGCCGTCCCCCGCCCCGTCCAGCGCGGAAGTGCTCGGTCAGGAGGTGCTCGACGCGCTGGACAGCCAGGGCGTGTCCGGGGAGATGATCCGGGTCGTCGACCACGCCGTGCGCTTCGGGGTCTCCACCGACGAGGGTCACGGGGACGGGTGGCCCGCCATCCGCGCGAAGCTCCTCGCCGCGCAGATCCTGGTGATCGCCACCCCGATCTGGCTGGGCCAGCCGTCGGCGGTCTGCAAGATGGTCCTGGAACGGCTGGACGCCGAGCTGTCCGAGACCGACGCCGAGGGCCGCCTGCGCACGTACGGCAAGGTGGCCGCCGTCGCCGTGGTCGGCAACGAGGACGGCGCGCACCACACCATCGGCCAGGTGCAGCAGGCGCTCAACGAGGTCGGCTTCACCTGCCCCGCCGCCGCAGCCACCTACTGGGTCGGTGAGGCGCTGCACAAGACCGACTACATCGACGCCCGCCCGAAACCGGACACCACCGGCCGTACCACCACAGCGCTGGCGCTCAACAGCGCGCACCTGGCGCGGCTGCTGGCCGAGCAGCCGTACCCGCCGCCGCAGACCCGCGACGCCGGGGTCAGCCCGAGCCGGCAGCCGGGCTGACGGGTTCACGGTCGGCGTTCCGCTGCGCCGACCCGCCGCCCGGTGCGACCCTGCGATCGGAACCCTGGCAGCCGACGGCGGAGGCGGGGATGAGCGCACCAACGGTCCTGATCACCGGCACGTCCACCGGCATCGGCCTGGAGACCGCCGTGGGCGCGGCCCGCGCGGGCTGGCGCACCGTCGCCACCCTGCGCGATCCTGCCCGCGCCGACCGGCTGCGCGCCGCCGCCGACGCCGCCGGGGTCGGCGACCTGCTGGAGGTACGCCGGCTCGACGTCGTCGACCAGGCCGAGGCGGCCGCCTGCGTGGCCGACGTGGTCGCCCGCCACGGCCGGCTCGACGCGGTGGTCAACAACGCCGGCGCCGGGCACATCGGCACCCTGGAACGGGAGACCGTCGACGCCGTCCGGGCCGTCATGGAGGTCAACTTCTTCGGCGTCCTGCACGTCACCCGGGCCGCCCTGCCGCACCTGCGCGCCACCCGCGGGCGGCTGATCACCGTGACCAGCGTGGGCGGGGTGGTCGGGCAGCCGTTCAACGAGGCGTACTGCGCGGCGAAGTTCGCCGTCGAGGGGTTCATGGAGAGCCTGGCCCCGGTCGCCGCCACCGTCGGGGTCAGCGTCACCGTCATCGAGCCGGGTGCGGTGGCCAGCGAGTTCGTCGCCAACGTCGGCCTCGACGCCGAGGCCGCGGTCACCGCCGCCGGGGTGTACGGGCCGGCGCTGCGCGCGTACCTGGACCGCAGCGCCGCCGCGTTCGCCGCCGCCCAGTCGCCCGCCGACGCCGCCGCGGCGGTGGTGGCGACGCTGATCGACCCGGAGCCGGCGCCCCGGGTGCAGACCTCCCCCGCCGCGCGGCAGTTCGTCGGCGTCAAGCTGGCCGACCCCGACGGGCTCGGGGTGACCGCGCTGACCGCCGGCTGGGTGCGCTGAGGCTCAGGCGCCGCCGAGCCGGGCGTCCAGCGCGGCCAGGTCGGGCACGAACCAGACGTGGTCGTGGCGGTTGGACTCGGCCACCAGGGCCCGCAGCGCGCCGCTGGCCGCCAGGTGCGCGGAGATGTCGCCGACGACGACCAGCCGCAGCCGGTAGTTGACGAACTTCTGCATGATCTCCCCGGCGAAGCGGGTGCCCAGGGTGAAGAAACTCGGGTCGAGCCGCTCGGCGGGCACGGCGACCACCTCGGCGCCGCCGAAGGACGCGCCGCCGATGAGGTCCAGGGCCGCCTCGGTGGTGGCCACCGGGGGCCCGGCCGGGTCGCAGATCAGCACCGGCACCCCGGCCCGCTCCTCCAGCACGTCAGGCATCGCCGGTCCCCTCTCCGGTCAGCAGGTCGTTGTCGCCGGCCAGCACGGCGTCGACCAGGTGCAGCAGGTCGGCGGTGGCGGCGGCGTCGCCCAGGATCACGATCTTCATGCGGTGGCGTTCCTCGTCGTGGACGGTCTGCACGCGCAGCGGGCGTGCCGGGTCGTGGTGGGTGTTCACGCCGGCCAGCACCAGCGTGGCGAGACGGTCGGCGGCGGCCCGGTCGACGCCGTCGACCTGCACGATGCTCGACACCTCCAGCGCCGGCGGGCCGGCGGCCGGGGCGGGCCGGCCGGTCAGCGCGTCCAGGTCGGCGCGGGCGACGCGGTACTGCTTGCCGATCCGCACCGCCCGCAGCCGGCCCGTGCGGATGTAGCCGCGCACGGTGCGTACGTGCAGCCCGAGCAGCTCCGCAACCTGCTCCACCGAGTACATGTCGTTCCCCATCGCTCCCTATCATAGCCGTATCAGGGATGGATAGGGAAGTTCGTTACCGCGACGCCCACCGGTCACCGGGACGCCACCCGCGCCCGGCATACTTCCGGCGTGCAGCCCCGTCACGGCTACCTCGACGCCCCCGCGCCTCTCGCGTTCGCCCACCGCGGCGGCGCGGCCGAGGGCGACGAGAACACCGCCGCCGCGTTCGCCCGCGCCATCGCCCTGGGCTACCGCTACGTGGAGACCGACGTGCACGCCACCGCCGACGGCGTACCGGTGATCTTCCACGACGCCACCCTGCGCCGGGTCACCGGCGAGCCCGGCCGCATCGCCGACCTGCGCTGGGCGGACCTGGCCTCGGTACGCGTCGGCGGCGCCGCCGTGGTGCCCCGCCTCGACGAGGTCCTCGGCGCCTGGCCCGAGGTCCGGTTCAACGTCGACGTCAAGGCCGACGGCGGTGTGGTGCCGACCGTCGACACGGTGGCCCGCACCGGCGCCGGCGACCGGGTGCTGCTCGCCTCGTTCAGCGACGCCCGGCTGGCCCGGCTGCGCGCCCTGGCCGGGCCGAAGATCGCCACCGGCCTCGGCATGCGCGGGGTGGCCCGGCTGCGGATGGCCTCCCTGCATGGGCGGCCGATGCGACTGCCCCCGTCCGTGGTCGCGGCCCAGGTCCCCGTCCGCTACGGGCGCCTGCCCGTGGTCGACCGGCGGTTCCTCGACTACTGCCACCGGATCGGGTTGCAGGTGCACGTCTGGACGATCGACGAACCCGCCGAGATGCACGACTTACTTGATCTTGGTGTGGATGGCATCATGACCGATCACGTCGGCGTGCTGCGCGACGTCTACCGCAGCCGCGGCCACTGGGCCGCCTGAACCCCGAGGACCCCGATGGCCGATACGGTCGCCCCCGCCGTCGCCGAACCCGCCCACCCGGGCAGCACCCGCCGCGAACGCACCGGCTGGTACTTCTACGACTGGGCGAACTCCGCCTTCCAGACCACCGTGATCACGGTCTTCCTCGGCCCGTTCCTCACCACCGTCACCGAGCTGGCCGCCGGGTGCGAGCTGGGCGCCGACAGCTGTGACGGGGTGGTGCACCCGCTGGGCATCCGGGTGGCCGCGGGGTCCTTCTACCCGTACCTGATCTCCCTGTCGGTGTTCCTCACGGTGTTCGTGCTGCCGGTGGTCGGTGCCATCGCCGACCGGTCGGCGCACAAGAAGCGGCTGCTCGCCCTCGCTGCGTTCACCGGCGCCGCCGCGACCATCGGCTTCGCCTTCGTCACCGGCGACCGCTACCTGCTCGGCGGGGCGCTGTTCCTGGTCGCCAACATCTCCTTCGGCGCCGCCGTGGTGGTCTACAACTCGTTCCTGCCGCAGCTCGGCGGCCCCGACGACCGGGACGCCATCTCCAGCCGCGGCTGGGCCATCGGCTACCTCGGCGGCGGGCTGCTGCTCGCCCTGAACCTGGTCGCGGTCACCCTGCTCAGCGAGGAGGGCAACCACCAGCGCACCCTCGACCTGGCGCGCTGGTCGATCGTGTCGGCCGGCGTCTGGTGGGCGGCGTTCACCCTGCTGCCGCTGCGCTGGCTGCGCGAGCACCCCACCGCGGCGGCGCTGCACGCCGGCGGCAACGTGCTCACCGACGGGTTCCGGCAGCTCGGCCGCACCCTGCGGGAGATCAAGGCGTACCCGCTGACGCTGTTCTTCCTGCTCGCCTTCCTGGTCTTCAACGACGGCATCCAGACCGTCATCACCCTGGCCAGCCAGTACGGCACCGAGGAGCTGCGGCTGGAGCAGAGCACCCTGATCGTGACGATCCTGCTGGTGCAGTTCCTGGCCTTCGGCGGCGCGCTCGCCCTCGGCGCGCTGGCCCGGCGCATCGGCGCCTGGAAGACCGTGCTGCTGTCCCTGGTGCTCTGGACCGGGGTGATCATCGCCGCGTTCCGGCTGCCCGCCGAGGCGCCGCTGCCGTTCATGATCCTCGGCGGCTGCATCGGCCTGGTGCTCGGCGGCAGCCAGGCGCTGAGCCGGTCGCTGTTCAGCCAGCTCATCCCCTCCGGCAAGGAGGGCGAGTACTACGGCTTCTACGAGATCAGCGACAAGGGCACCAGCTGGCTCGGGCCGCTCGCCTTCGGGCTGGTGTTCCAGCTCACCTCGTCGTACCGGGTCGGCCTGGTCTCCCTGCTGATCTTCTTCGTGGTCGGGTTCGCGCTGCTGGCCGCCGTGCCGATCCGCCGCGCCATCATCGCCGCCGGCAACACCCCGCCCCGGGTGCTGTGAGGTCCGCCCGCGGTACCGCGCGGGCAAGATCCTTCTGCGTCGATGGGCTAGGCTGCCCCGACGTGACCGACGACGCCGCTGCCGCCCCGATCTGCCTGGCCCGCCCGCTCCCGGGCCCCGGCGACGACCGTGCCGGCGGCTGCGCCGCCGCTCGCGCCGTGGACGGCCGGCCGCTGCACGCCGCCGCGCTGAAGTTCTTCTGGGGCCCGATGGACTGCGGCAAGTCCACCATGGCCCTGCAGATGAACTACAACCACGCCCGGCAGGGCCGCCGCGGGCTGGTCACCACCCGCATCGACCGCTCGCTCGGCCCCCAGGTCACCACCCGCATCGGGCTGGCCCACTCCGCCGTCGAGGTGACCGACGAGCTGGACCTGCGCGACCTGGTCCGCGACGCCTGGGCCGAGGGGGTCCGCGTCGACTACCTGATCTGCGACGAGGCGTCCTTCTACAACCTGGCCCACATCGAGCAGATGGCCGACCTGGTCGACAACTTCGACGTCGACGTGTACGCCTTCGGCCTGGCCACCGACTTCCGCTCCTGCCTGTTCCCCGCCGCGCAGCGGCTGTTCGAACTCGCCGACGAGGTGGCCCGCATCCAGGTCGAGGTGCTGTGCTGGTGCGGCCGCGAAGGCCTGCTCAACGCCCGCGTCGTCGAGGGGCGGGTGGTGCGCGAGGGCGAGCAGGTCGTCATCGGCGACACCGTCGACACCGCCGACGTGCGCTACCAGGTGCTGTGCCGGCGCCACTACCGCTCCGGCGACCTCGGCCCGCGCTGACCGCCCGGCCCGCGCCCGGAAACCGGTTGAGCCTCCCGTCGGCGTTCCCGTAGGTTGCCTGCGGCCCGTCGCCTGAGGACTGAGGACAAAACCGCGTGACCCCGCCTGCTCTCTAGACCTGACACCTTCTTCCGCTTCCCCGTGACCGACCTCCCCGTCGGTTCCGCCGGGCTGCCCTCGTGCGCCCGGTCATTCAGCGATTGAGGCCGCGCGCTATCGGCCTCGTGTCAGGTCTAGAGATCAGGTCTAGCGAGTCATGTCTTCACAACCTCATATCGTGCTGCCCTGGGTCGTCCGCCGGACCCGGCTTCCGCTGCTGTCGCTGTCGTGCGTCGACTGCCGGTCAGGGTCGGCCACCACCGGCGAGGGCAGGTTCCGCGTCAACGCCAACGGCAAGCTGCTGGACGTGTGGCTGCTGGTCCGCTGCGTGTCGTGCGATCGGACGAGCAAACTCCCCGTGCACGAGCGAGCGTCGGTCCGATCCATCGATCCGGGCGAGCTGCACGGCTACCACGTCAACGATCCGGAACTGGTGGCGGCCCGGCTGCTGGATCCGCTGCTGGCCCGGCGCAACCACTTCACCCTCGACTGGACGGGAGCCTGGCGGCTGGACACCCCGACGGAACGGCTCGACCGTCCGTGGCCGCTCCAGGTGGCGGTCGCCTTCGCGGATCCGGTGCCGGTGCGCCCGGACCGGCTCATCGCGCAGGGGCTCGGCCTCAGCAGGAACGAGGTGCTGCGCCGGATCAAGTGCGACATCTCCCTGCGCCGTGCGACGAGCACCGGATTCACCTTCACCGTGCTGGCCGGGGACTAGCGCATAACGCAGCCGGGCGGGCCACCCCGCCCGGCTGCACCCCCCCGGCTTCCGGACCCCGGTCAGAACGGGTCGCCGCAGACCCGCCACTTCCCGTCCTCCTGCACGATCGGCAGCTCCCGCTCCTCGCTGCCGCCGCCGTCGCGGGTCAGCCGTACCTTCACCGTGCCGCGCGGCCGGCCGCCCCGGGTCTGCACCGCCACGTCGACGATCTCGTAGCCGCTGACCTGCGGCGGGGTGCGCACCCAGCTGCCGAAGCCGATCTGGCTCCACTTCCCGCGGGCCTCCCGGCACAGCTTGTCGTACGCCTGGTCGGTCTCACCGGCGGCGACCTCGCGGAAGAACGCGTCGGCGGTGTCCCGGACCGGGCCGTTGGCCTGGAGCACCACCTGCAGGTTCCAGACGCCGAGCCCGGCCACCCCGACCAGGCAGGTGCCCAGCCCGAGGGCGGCGACCAGCACACCGCCGCGTACCGGCCGGCGACGCCGGGCCGGCCGGCTGCCCGTGCGGTCCCTGCCCATCACCACCGACGGTAGAGATTGGCGGGCCGGTCCGCAGGAACTTGTACCGGCGCGGTCCGCCGGATGAACCTGACAGCAGGTGGCAGGTACGGGCGGCAGACTGCCGGGCATGACAGTGAACGCCGACCTCGCCATGGTCAACCTCGACAGCTCCGACCCGGCCGCCCACGCCGCGTTCTACTCCCGCACCCTCGGCTGGGAGGTCACCCACAGCCAGGCCGAATACGCCATGATCAGCAAGGACGGCACCTCGATCGGCTTCGGCCTGGTGCCCGGATACGCGCCGCCGGCCTGGCCCGACGAGACCGGCGGCAAGCGCTACCACCTCGACCTCTACGTCGACGACGTGTCCCTCGCCGAGAAGGAGCTGGTGGCGGCCGGTGCCACGCGGCCGGAGTTCCAGCCCGGTGGCGAGCGGTGGACCGTGCTGCTCGACCCGATCGGCCAGCCGTTCTGCCTCTGCCCCCGCCCGCAGGGCTGACCGCCGCCGGCCCGCCGGGCCATCGCCCGGCGGGCCGGGGCACCGGTCGGCGGACGTCGATCGGTCAGCGCAGCGGGCCCCGGGCGACCGACGCCCGCATCTCGGCCGGGCCACCGGCGGGGACGTACTCCAGCCACCAGGTGGCGCCGGCGGCCGCCAGCTCCGCCAGGTAGGCCCGCTCGGCCCGCTCGTCGGAGCGCCGCCGCCGGCCGCCGATCGCCACGTCGAACGGCTGCCCGTCGGCGCGGGTGGCGGGCAGCGCGGCGACCAGGTCGCGCACCTCGTCGGGCGTGAAGTCGGACCAGCCGGCGGTGTCGGTCAGCTTGTAGGGCACGATGCCGTCCGCCCGGGCGGCCCTGCGCAGCACCGCCCGGGCCTGGGTGCTGCCGCCGACCCAGACCGGCACCCGGGGCGACTGCAGCGGCGCGGGCCGCAGGGCCACCCCGTCGGCCCGGTAGTGCACGCCCCGGTGCGTGACCCGCCCGCCGCCGAGCAGCCCGACCAGGAGGTCGAGGCCCTCGGCGAGCATCGCGGCGCGGGTCGCCAGGTCGGTCGCCTCGCCGAACGCGGCGAGCCCACGGTCGGCCGGGTCACCGACCCCGACCGCCACCCCGGCCCGCCCGCCGGAGAGGTGGTCGAGGGTGAGCACCTCGCGGGCCAGCTTGGCCGGGCGGCGCCGGGGCAGCGCGGTCACCGTGGTGCCCAGCCGGACCCGGTCGGTGCGCCCGGCCACCGCCGCCAGCACCAGCCACGGATCCCACGTCGGCGGGTCGTCCCCGGCGTGGTGGATGAGGTAGTCCTCCAGGAACACTCCGTCCCAGCCGGATCGCTCGGCCAGTTCGCCGAGCGCGACCAGGTCGGACACCGTCACCGAGGCGCCCCCGCAGCAGATCTCCAGCCCGTGCCGCACGACGGCACCCTACGACGCCGGTACGACGCTCAGGCCGGGGACATCACCTCGAAGAGGTTGCCCGCGTCGTCGCGGAAGAACAGCCCGCGGGCGCACAGTGGATGGTCGGTGCGCCCGTTGTCCGGCGCGCCCGGCTCGCTGCCGTACGGCACTCCGGCGGCGCGCAGCCGGGCCAGGATCGCGTCGAAGCCGGCCGGGTCGACGTCGAAGGCCAGGTGGTGGCCCTCCGGCGCGGGCACGCTCATGAAGTCCAGGGTGAGCTGGTCGTTGACCCGGACCGGAGCGAAGTGACCGTGCCGGCCCGCGGGAGGCAGCACCGGCAGGCCCATCACGTCGGCGAAGAACCGGGCCGCGGCGTGGTGGTCGCGGGCCGGGACGATGGTGTGGTTGAGGGTGACGGTCATCGGCTCTCCTCGGCGGTGGCCGGCGCGAGCGCGCCGTGCAGGAACAGGTCGACCAGCTCGGCCGGTGCCGGCGGGTCGTCCGCCAGCGGCGGGCGGCCGGGCAGCAGCACGGCCAGGAACAGGGCGGCCAGCCGGTCGGGCGGTAGCCGCAGCCGCTCCGCCTCGGGGGCGAACAGGGCGGCCACCGCGGCCCGGGTGGCGGTCGCCGCCTCGTCGCGGGCCGCGCCGTCGCGCGGCGGCTGGTCGCCGGTCCCGCCGCGCCGGCCCCTGCCGGGGCGGCCGGTGGTGTGTGCGGCGGCGAGCACCGCGCCGAGCCGGCCCAGGTGGGCCAGCAGGGCGGTGGCGGCGGCGGTGAGCCGGTCGGCCAGCGGCTGGTCCAGCGGGACGGCCGCCAGCTCGGCGAGCACGGTGTCGGGGCGCAGCGCCTCGGCGACGGCGGCGTCGAGCAGGGCGTCCTTGTCGGGGAAGGCGCGGAAGACGGTGGCTTCGCCGATGCCCGCGGCGCGGGCCACCTGCGCGGTGGTGACCGCCGCGCCGTGCGTGGCGAGCAGGGGCAGCGCGGCTCGCACGATCATCGCCCGGCGCTGGTCGGGGCTCATGCCGGGTGCGCGGCGCCGGGGCGGTTGCGGATCGGTCATGGCATCGAGCATGCGGAGTGAGTACTCACTCCGTCAAGGGGGTTATCCGCGTCGGCGGGCCCGCGCGGCCCAGATCGCGTACGCCGGGTCACGGTCCAGGTTGTGCCGGTCCCGGTCGTAGCGGCGGGTGGTGCGCGGATCGGCGTGCCCCATGGCGTCCTGCACGTCCTCCAGCGGCACCCCCTCGGCGCGGGCCGTCGTGGCGAACGCGTGCCGCAGCGAGTGCGGGGACAGCTTCGCCCAGGAGGGGATCCCGGCGGCCTGCGCCAGCCGGCGCACCAGCCGGAACACCGCGTGCCGGTCCAGCCGCCCCCCGGTCGCGGTGACCAGCAGCGGACCGGTCAGCTCCGGCACGCTCACCCCCTCGGCGGCGGCGCGCGCCGCCAGGTAGGCGTCGATCGCGTACGCGGTGCCCGGCGTGAGTGCCCGCCGGCGTACCTTGCCGCCCTTGCCGACGAACCGCACGCTGCGGTGCCCGCGCTCGGCGCCCAGGTCGGCGAGGTCCAGCGAGACCAGCTCGCCGACCCGCAACCCCAGGTCGGCCAGCAGGGCGATGGCGGCCCGGTTGCGGGCGGCGGTCGCACCGGTGCCCGCGTCGGCGGCGGCCAGCAGCGCGTCGACCTCGTCCGGGGTGAGCCCGACCGTGGCGGAGTGGTCCCGGTCGACCCGCGGACGGTCGGCGGCGGCCACCGGGTTGGCCTCCACCGCGCGCAGCTTGACCAGGAAGTCGTACCAGCTCGACAGCGCGGACAGGCGGCGGGCCACGGTGGCCGGGGTGAGTGGCCGGCCGCCGCGCCCGGACGGCGTGGCCTCCAGCTCCCGCCCGTAGGCGTTGACGTCGAGGAAGCTGGCCCGCAGCGGGTCCAGCTCCCGGCCCGCGCACCAGCTCAGCCAGCCGGTGACGTCCCGCCGGTACGCGTCGCGGGTGTGCGCGGACAGCCGCCGGTTGTGCAGCCACGCCTCGGTGAAGTCGGTCGGGCCGCCACCCAGGGCGGCAGGGGCCGACGCGCGGGGCAGCACCTCGGGACGCAGCATGTGAGAAAGGCTCTCAGCCGGCCGGGCGATTCGCGACGAGGCGCGCCCGACGATCTCACCCCGGCTCCTCCACGAGCCGGCCGCCGTCCAGGCGCCACCGCCGGCCGACCCCCACCGCCTCGGCGAACCAGGCGTCGTGGCTGACCATCACCACCGTGCCGCGGAACTCGCGCAACGCCGCCTCGACCACCTCCAGGGAGTCGAAGTCCAGGTAGTTCGTCGGCTCGTCGAGCAGCAGCACCCGGGCCGGGCTGTTCACCAGCACGGCCAGCAGCAGCCGGCGCAGCTCCCCGGCCGACAGGGTACGCAGCCGCGCGCCCCACTGCTCCGGCCCGAACAGGTAACCGTCGAGCAGCCGCTCGGCGTCGTCGGCGTACACCGGGACGTGGGCGCGGAAGTGGTCCAGCACGGTGACGTCGGTGCGCAGCGCGTCGTGGGTCTGCGGTAGCAGGGCGACGCCCGCGGCGGCCTCCACACGGCCGCCGTCGGGGTCGCGCCGGCCGGCGAGGGCCCGCAGCAGGGTGGTCTTGCCGGCCCCGTTGGGCCCGGTGAGCAGGATCCGGTCACCGCCGCGCACGCACAGGTCGGCCCCGTCCACCAGCGTCCGGCCGCCGGCGGTGAGGGTCAGGTCGCGGGCCCGCAGCACCTCGGCGTCCGCCGGCCCGTCCTGCGGGAACGCCAGTGCAAGACCCGGCCGGGTACGCGGCTCCGCCAGCCAGCGGATCGAGTCCATCTGCCGGCGCAGCCGCCGCTCCCGGGCCTTCGCCTTCTTCGCGACCTTCTTGGCGTAGCGGCGCTGCTGGTCGGCGCCCAGGCCGCTGCGCACCGAGTCCTCCACACCGCGGGCCTGCTCCTTGGTGCGGGCGATGTCGGCCAGCCAGCGGCGGTGGTCCTTCTGCTGGGCCTCGTAGTCCAGCAGCAGCCGCTGCCAGCGGCGGACCTTCTCGGCGCGGTAGTCGGTGTAGCCGCCGGAGTAGGTCTGCGGCTCGTCGTGGATGCCGTCCAGCTCGATCACCCGCTGCACGGTGCGGTCCAGGAACGCCCGGTCGTGACTGACCACCAGCACCCCGCCGGGGAACGCGGCCAGCCACTGCCCGAGCCAGGCGATGCCGTCGGCGTCGAGATGGTTGGTCGGCTCGTCGAGCACCAGCAGGTCCGGGGCGTCGAGCAGCACGCGGGCCAGGGTGAGCCGGGCCTGCTCCCCGCCGCTGACCCGGTGCAGCGGGGTGTCGTCGGCCAGGTGGTCGACGTCGAGACGCTGCCGGACCTCGGTCAGCCGGGCCTGCGCCCGCCAGCCGTCCAGTGCCGCCCACCGGTCCTGCGCCTCCCCGTACGCGTCGAGCGCGGCGGTGTCGCCGACGGCCAGCCGGTGCTCCAGCTCGCGTAGCTCGGCGGCCAGCGGGTGCAGCTCGCCGAGCCCGGCGGCGAGGAAGTCGCCGACCGTGGCGGCCGGATCGGGTACCTGCTGGGCGAAGTAGCCGACCGTGGTGCCGGGCGCGCGCTCGACGTGGCCCGCCGACGGCGGCTCCTCCCCGATGAGCACCCGCAGCAGGGTGGACTTGCCCACCCCGTTCGGGCCGACCAGGCCGACCCGGTCACCGGCGTTGACGAGCAGGTCCAGGTCGGCGAAGAGGGGTTCGGCGTCGTGGTGCTTGCTGACGGAGACGGCTTTCAACACGGGTGATCCTCCACGCGACGACGGGCGGGACCACGGCCGGCGGGGCGGCGGCGGTCGGGGGCCGTGGCGGCGGGGCGGTGCGCCCGGCCGCGTCCTCGCGGATCACATGTGTCGATCGGCTCCTGCTCGGTCGGCGACACTGACGCAGCAGACAGTGCCAGCCGGCGGGCCGGGCCGCCAGCGGATTTCCGGCGCGGGATACCGTCACGGCGTGCGTGCCAGCCGCCTGGTCTCCCTGCTACTGCTCCTGCAGACCCGGGGCCGGATGACCGCCCAGGAGCTCGCCGACGCCCTGGAGGTGTCGGTCCGGACCGTCTACCGGGACGTCGAGTCGCTCGGCGCCGCCGGCGTCCCCGTGTACGCCGATCGCGGCCCGGCCGGCGGCTACCAGCTGCTGGAGGGCTACCGGACCCGGCTGACCGGGCTGACCGCGCCGGAGGCCGAGGCGCTGTTCCTGGCCGGGATGCCCGGCCCGGCCGCCGACCTGGGCCTCGGGCCGGTGGTGGCGGCCGCCGAGCTGAAGGTGCTCGCCGCGCTGCCCGGCGAGCTGGCCGACCGGGGCGGCCGCGCCCGGCAGCGGTTCCACCTCGACGCGCCCGGCTGGTTCCGGCACCCCGAACCCACCCCGCATCTGACCGTGCTGGCCCGGGCCGTGTGGGAGGACCGGCTGGTGGAGATGCGCTACCGGCGCTGGCGCGCGCCGCGCGAGGTGACCCGGGTGGTCGCCCCGCTGGGCGTGGTGCTCAAGGCCGGCCGCTGGTATCTGGTCGCCCGCTGCGACGAGCAGGTGCGCACCTACCGGGTCGGCGCTGTCCTCGACGTGACGGTCTCCGACGAGCGCCACGAGCGACCCGCGGACTTCGACCTGGCCGACTACTGGCGGGAGTGGACCGAGCGCTACGAGCGCGACGTCTACCGCGACCGGGCCCGGATACGGCTCACCGTGGCCGCGCTGGAGTTCATGCCGTACGTCTTCCCGCCGGAGATGAGCCGCGGCGCTCGCGCGGCGGCCGGCGAGCCCGGACCGGACGGCTGGCTGGAGACCACCGTGCCGATCGAGTCGGTCAGACACGCCCACACCGAGCTGCTGAAACTCGGCGCGGAGGTGGAGGTGCTGGAGCCGGCCGAGCTGCGGGAGCGCCTTGCCGCCACGGCGCACGCGCTGGCCCGGCTCTATCCGGTCACCCCGGACGCGGCAGCGGGGGCGGCCGGTTCCCCGGCCGCCCCCGCGCACCCGGTCCCCTGACCCGCTACGCCTGGTCAGGCGCTGATCTCCCCTGGCGGCGCCTGGTCAGGCGCTGATCTCCCGGCGGCCGTTGCTGCCCGCGGTGACCGCAATCCGGCGCGGCTTGGCCCGCTCGGAGATCGGGATGCGCAGGGTCAGCACCCCGTTCTCGTAGCCGGCCTCCAGCTTGTCGGTGTCGAGCGTGTCGCCGAGGAAGAGCTGCCGGGTGAAGGTGCCCATCGGGCGTTCGGCCGCCACCAGCTCGACGTTGTCACCGGCCGGCCGCCGCCGCTCGGCGCGGACGGTCAGCACGTTGCGCTCCACCGTGCAGTCGATGCTGTCCGGGTCGACGCCGGGCAGGTCGAAGGCGGCGTGGAAGAAGTCGCCGTCACGGTAGGCGTCGAGGTGCATGACCGCCGGCCGGGCCGTGGTGCCGAAGAACTGCTCGGCGAGCCGGTCGATCTCACGGAACGGGTCGGTACGCATCAACATGGCCGTGCCTCCTCGGTTCTCCTGGCCGAAGGTGTCGAGTTGAGTCGAGGTGACTCAAGTTCTCGATTTCTTGTTTTAGCGCGGAGCGCGTGTGTCGTCAACCCGGGCCGGCAGCGGTTTCTCGAACCAGTGCTGGGCGTACCGGCCGGCGTTGAAGGCGGGGATCTCCCGGTAGCCGTGGCGGGCGTACAGGGCCCGCGCCTCGACGAGGTCGCTGCGGGTGTCCAGCCGGATCCGGTCCACCCCCGCGCCCCGCGCGTACGCCTCGACGGCGGCGAGCAGCGCGGCCCCGCCGCCGGCGCCGCGGTGCGCCGGACGGACGTAGACCCGGGTCAGCTCCGCCCAGCCGGGCCGCCGGCGCAGCCCGGCGCAACCGGCCAGGTGCCCGTCGCGGCGGGCCAGCAGGAGCAGCCCGGTGGGCGGGATCAGGTCGTCGCTCGGCGACTCGGCGAGGGCGGCGCTCACCTCGCCCGGCCGCTCGGGCCGGCCGTGCCAGCGGCGGACCATCTCGGCCATGTACTCGCGCAGCACGGCCCGCGCGTCGGCGCTGTCGGGGGCGGTGCGGTGGGTGGTCCAGGTGCTCACCGCCCGATCCTCACCGGCCGGTCAACGGCTTTTCCCGGTCAGGGTCGCCAGTAGACGCCGTGCTCGCGGGTGAGCAGCAGGTCGTCGATCAGATAGCGGCGCAGCGTCACGTGGTCGGCCTCGCCGCCCTCGCACCAGCGGCGCAGCACGTCGTCGACGGCCCGTTCCGGGTAGCGCACACCAGGCTCGAAGGAGCGCTCGGTGATGTGCTCCAGCAGCACCCGGCGACGGCCGCGCTGGGCGGGCAGCCGGGTCAGCGTGCCGTCCCGCAGGAACGTGCGCAGGATCGTCTCCCGGGGGTCCGCCGACGGGGCCGGCGCGGGTGGGCCGCCGGCGCGGGCGAAGTCCCGCAGCCGCTCACCGTCGACCCGCAGCCCGGCGCCGTCGCCGGTCAGCACGCCGACGTCGGTGAGCCGGCGGACCGCGGTGGCGGCGTCCCGGGCGGACAGCCCGGTGCGGGACACGACGGCGGGGATGTCCCCGGCGCCGAGCACGATGGCGGCGAACACGGCGCGGCGGCGCTCGTCGGCGAGCGCCCCCGCGAGGGCCTGTGCACTCATGAGGGGCACCCTGCCAGCGCCCGTCCCCGGACGGCCACGGGTTTTCCGCCGCGCCGCCGCGCCGCTCAGGCGGGGACCGGCGCGGTGAAGTCGACGTCGGCGGTGTCGACCGTGCCGGCGGTGCGGCCGGGCGCGGAGTGGTGGTGCCAGTAGAGGTTGGTGTGGGCGATGACCTGCCCGGGCGGCGGCGCGCCGTAGGCGGACAGGTCATCGGTGGTGTGCGCGTCGGCGACCAGCGCCGCGTCGTAGCCACGGGTGATCGCGCCGTGCAGCGTCGAGCGGATGCACGCATCCGTCTGCGCGCCCGCCACGACGAGCCGGCCGATCCCCCGCGTGGCGAGGACCGACTCCAGGTCGGTCTCCTCGAAGGAGTCGCCGTAGGCCTTGTGCACCAGCGCCTCGCCGTCGCGGCGCACCAGCTCCGGCACGTACTGCCACTGCTCGCTGCCGGTGGGCAGCTGCTCGCTGCGGTGCTGCACCCAGACCACCTCGACCCCGGCCGCGCGGGCCCGGTCGACGAGGGTGGCGATGTTGCCGACCACCCGGTCCCGGTCGTGCGCGTTGTGCACGACGCCGTTCTGCACGTCGATGACGAGCAGAGCGGTGTGCGGTCGGTCGACGAGCGTGCTCATGGCGCCTCCCTGGACGGGTGCGGGCTGGTCGGTGACAACGTAGCCCCGCCCACCGACACTCCGAGCGCTCAGATCCGTCCGGGCGGCAGCTCGGCGGCCAGGGTGACCCGGCGGAGCAGGTCGGACAGCACCCGCCGCTCCGGCGCGGTGAGCGCGCCGAGGACCCGGTGCTCCTCGTCGCCGACCACGTCCAGGGCGCTGCGCCAGGCGGCCCGGCCGGCGTCGGTGAGCTCCACGTCGATGCGGCGGCGGTCCACCTCGGACGGGATCCGCCGCACGAAGCCCCGGCGGACCAGCGCGTCCACCCGGGCCGTGATCGAGGCGGGCGCCATCCGCAGGTCACCTGCGATCTCCGAGGGCGCGGCCCGGCCACCCCGGCCGGCGAGGGCGTGCAGGGTGCCGTACTCCTTCTCCTGCAGGTCGTGCGCGGCCAGCGCCCGGTCCTTCACCTCGCGCAGGTGCCGGGTCAGCAGCGACATCCGGACGACCGCCCCCTCCACGTCGGGGTCCAGGTCGGGCACCACGGGCAGCCAGCGTTCGACGTGCTGGTCGACGGGGTCGCGGTCGGTCACCCCACCACGATACGCCGACGTCGAAATATTCGTTGTCGAAATATTCGACGTCGAAGTACTCTGCCGGAGTGACGCATCCCCTCCGGCTCCGCGCCTTCCGCCTGCTCTTCCTCGGCCGCACCGTCTCCGCGGTCGGCGACGCCGTGGTGCCCACCGCACTGGCCCTGGCCGTGCTACGGGCCACCGGCTCGACCACCGCCCTGGCCGTGGTGCTCGGCTGCGCGATGGTGCCCCGGCTGCTGCTGCTCCCGCTCGGCGGGGTGATCGCCGACCGCTTCGACGCCCGCCGGGTCGCCCTCGGCACCGACCTGGTGCGCTGCGTGGCCCAGCTGGTCGTCGGCGTCGAACTGCTCGGCGACGCCCCCACCCTGACCCACCTCGCGGTGGCCTCCGCCGTCGGCGGAGCGGCCTCGGCGTTCGCCATACCGACCTCGTCCCCGCTGGTCGCCGGCACGGTCGACGCCGCCGGACGCCAGCGGGCCAACGCGCTCATGGGCGCCACCGGCAACGCCAGCCGGCTGGCCGGCCCGGCCCTGGCCGGGCTGCTGATCTGGACCGCCGGACCGGGCTGGGCGTTCGTGCTGGACGCCGCCTCGTTCGCGGTCAGCGCCGCGCTGCTGGCCGTCATCGCGGTGCGGCACGTGCCCGTCCCGCACCGCTCGCTCCGCGCCGACCTGGTGTTCGGCTGGCGCGAGGTCCGCGCCCGCGACTGGTACTGGAGCAGCCTGCTCGCCCACGGCATCTGGAACGGCGCCGCCGCGGTGCTGGTCACCCTCGGCCCGGTGGTCGCCGTGGACCGCCTCGGTGGCGAGGGCGTCTGGGTGCTGCTCCAGCAGGCCGGCGCCATCGGTCTGCTGGCCGGGTCGCTGCTCGCCGCACGAGCCCGCCCCCGCCGGCCCGTGCTGGTGGGCAACCTGGCCCTCGCCGCGTACGCGGCGCCGCTGCTGCTGCTCGCCGCCGCCGCGCCCGCCCCGCTCACGATCACCGCCTACTGCCTCGCGCTCATCGCCCTCGGCTTCCTCAACCCGGTGTGGGAGACCGTGGTGCAGGACCAGTTCCCGCCCGAGGTGCTCGCCCGGGTCACCTCGTACGACTGGCTGATGTCCCTGGGCGCCATGCCACTCGGGTACGCCCTCGCCCCCCTTGCGGCCGGCGCCTGGGGCGCCCCGGCCCCCCTCGCGGTGGCCGGGGCGCTGGTCCTGGTCGCCTGCCTCGGGACGGCCGCCGTCCCCGGCGTACGCCGGCTGGGCTGGCCGGCACCGACCCCGCCGGCCCCCGCGGAGCCCGCGCCGGCAGGCCGCTGAGGCGGGCCGGTCTAGAGCCGGTGCCCGGTGGTGGCGTCCACGTGCCCGGGCACCTCGTCGTGCCGCTCCCCGACACTGGACGTGCCGGACGGCTCGAACATCAGGATCGACGCGCCGCCCGGCGCGGACGGCCGGTGCTCCACCCCGCGCGGCACCACGAACACCGCGCCGCGCGGCAGCACCACCTCGCGTTCCGCGCCGTCCGCGCCGTCGCGCAGGGCGATGCGCAGCTCGCCGTCGAGCACCAGGAAGAACTCGTCGGTGTGCTCGTGGGCGTGCCAGACGTGCTCGCCGGCCACCTTGGCGATCCGGACGTCGTAGTCGTTGACGGTGGTGACGATGCGCGGACTCCACAGCTGGTCGAAGCGCGCCAGGGCGGCGGCCAGCTCGATCGGCTCAGTACTCATCGGCCCATCCTCGCGCAGCCGCCCCGCTCACAGGGGACGGTGCATGACGTGCAGCCCCACCCGCCCGAGCGTGGGGTGCGTGAACGACTCCGGCACGGTGCCGACCACCGTGAAGCCGAGCCGCCGGTACAGCTCGACGGCCGCCGTGTTGGTCTCCACCACCGCGTTGAACTGCATGGCGGTGAAGCCCTGCCGGCGGGCCCAGTCCAGGGCGTGCTCGCACAGGGCCCGGCCGACGCCGCGGCCCCGGGCGCCGGCGGCCACCATGAAACTGGCCGTGGCCACGTGCGCGCCCGGCCCCGGCCGGTTCGGCCCCATCTTGGCGGTGCCGAGCACCGTCCCGTCCTCCTCGGCGACCACGGTGCGGCCCGGCGGCCGTTCCACCCACACCTCGTGGGCCACCTCCGCCGGCCACGCCGGGTCGTAGGGAAAGGTCTCCTGGGCGACGATGACGTCCTCGACGATCGGCCAGACCTGGGCCCAGTCGGTCTCGGCGTACTCCCGGATGCGCATCCCGGGCACGCTAGCCGGGCGGCCGCCGGCCCGGTACCGGTTTCCGTCCACACGGGGCAGCGCGAGGTGGCCCGGCGGGACCATCATGGGCACGTGGCCGAACCCGTCACCGACCTCGACCGCTCCGACGCCGAGGCGTGCGCCGCGCCGACGACCCCGCCACCCGGGCCGCGCACCGCCGTGCCCTGGCTGGTCGGCGGGGCCGTCACCCCCGTGCTGCTGCTGCTCGCCGGCCGCTACGGCTACCACCGCGACGAGCTCTACTTCCTGCTCTGTGGCCGGCACCTCGACTGGGGCTACGTCGACCAGGGCCCGCTCGTGCCCGCCCTCGCCCGGCTGGCCGACACCGTCGCGCCCGGCAACCTCGTGCTGCTGCGCACCCCGTCGGCGCTGATCGCCGGCGCCTCGGTGGTGCTGGTCGCGGCGCTCGCCCGGGAGTTCGGCGGCGGTCGCGGCGTCCAGATCGTCGCCGCCGTGCTCGCCGCCGCCGCCGGGGTGGTGCTGGCCCCCGGCCACCTGCTCAGCACCACCACGGTCGACCTGCTGGTCTGGCTCGCCGCCGCCTGGTGCGCGGTGCGGATGCTGCGCACGGGCGACACACGCTGGGCGCTCGGCCTGGGCCTGGTGCTCGGCGTCGGCATGCTCAACAAGCTGCTGCCCGCGCTGCTCGGCGTCGGCCTGCTGGCCGGGGTGCTGATCGCCGGTCCGCGCCGGCTGCTGCGCGACCGGTGGGTGCTGGCCGGCGCGGGCCTGGCCGTCCTGCTCGCCGTGCCCAACCTCGCCTGGCAGGCCGCACACGGCTTCCCCCAGCTCTCGGTCGCCTCGTCGATCGCCGACGGCGACAGCTCCTACAGCGGCCGGGTGGACGCGGTCGTGCTCCAACTGATCATCATCAGCCCGTTCGCCACCCCGGTCTGGATCGCCGGCCTGGTCGCGCTGCTGCGCCGGCCCGCCTGGGCGGCGTACCGGGCGATCGGCTGGGCGTGGCTCGTGGTGTTCGCGATCGTCCTGCTCGCCGGCGGCAAGGGCTACTACGACGCCCCGCTGCTGCTCGTGCTCACCGCCGCCGGCGCGGTGCTCACCGCCGACTGGGCGCGGCGCGGCGCCGCCCGGGTCCGGCAGGCGCTGCTTGCCACCGCCGCCGTCCTCATGGTCGCCAGCAGCGCGATCCTGCTGCTGCCCACCCTGCCCGCCGACCGGCTGCCGGGGTTCGTGGTCGACGTCAACTACGACGCGGGCGAGACGATCGGCTGGCCGGCGTTCGCCGACTCGGTCGCCGCCGTGCACCGGGGCCTGCCGCCCGAGGACCGCGCCCGGGCCGTCGTGCTCACCGGCAACTACGGCGAGGCCGGTGCGCTGGCCCGCTACGGCCCGGCCCGCGGCCTGCCCCGGGCCTACTCGGGGCACAACAGCATGGCCTCGTTCGGCCGCCCGGCCGACGACGCCGACCTCGTGATCGCCGTCGGCTGGGAGCGCCCCGACCGGCTGCGCGCCTGGTTCACCGAGGTCACCGAGGCCGGCCGGGTCGACCAGCGGGTCGACGTGGACAACGACGAGAACGGTGAACCGATCTTCGTCTGCCGGGGCCTGCGCCGCCCCTGGTCGCAGATCTGGGACAGCGAGGTGACCCACGCCTCCTGAGCGCGGGGCGGCCGGTGCGGTCGGGCCATACTTGTCGCCATGCTCTGGGGTGTCAGCGGACCGCTCTTCCTCCTCGACTACCTGGGGGCGGTCGCCGCGGCGCTCGCCGTCGCCCTTGCCGCGCGGGAACTGACCGGCCGGCGGGCCCGGGGTGCCACCCCGGACACGATCGAGCTGGCCTACCTCACCGACCGGGCCCTGCTGGCCTGCCAGGTGGCCGTGGCCGCGCTGCACCGCGCCGGCGTCGTACGCCCCGGCGAGCTGGCCACCCTGTCGGTGGACGGCCCGCCGCCGCCCCGGTCACCCGCGCTGGTCCGCGCCCTGCACGCCGCGCTGCACCGGCCGCAGACCTGGGCCGCCGTGCTCGCCGACCCCGGCGTCGGCCGGGCGCTGCGCCGGCTGGTCGGCCGGCTCGTGCGGGACGGCTGGCTACTCACCCCCGCCCAGCGGCGCCGTGTCGCGCTGGGCACCCTTCCGCTGTTCGCGGTCGCCGCGGTCGGGGTGACCCGGTTGGTGGACAGCGCCGTCGAGGGGCGGGACGCGGGCGGGCCGGCCTCCGTGGTGGGCCTGCTGCTGTGCTGCCTGGCCACGGCCCTGGGCGGCTGGTGGCTGTGCGAGGTGCCGGAGACCGGCGCCGCGGCCCGCCGCCTGGTGCGCCGCCTGCGTCGGGAGCACGCCGAGCTGGACCCGCAGCGACGGCCGACCTGGCGCGATCGCGGCACCGACCAGCTGCTCACCGCCATGGCGCTGTTCGGGCCGCGCCCGCTGCTCGCCGTGGACCCGGGCCTCGCCGTGCAGGTCGGGGTCGATCCGGAGCGCGGCCGCCCGACCCCGGAGCGGAAACCCGCCCGCCGCTGACCCGGCGACCGGCCGGCGCCTCCCCTGCCCGGCGCCGGCCGACGCCGGATCAGCGCAGCTCGTCCGCGGAGCGGATGACCCGCGCCAGGTCCCGCACCTCGGGGTCCTCGGTGGCGGCGGCCGCCCCGTCGGCGATGGTCGCCAGGTCGGTAAGCCGGACCGGCCCGTCGGACTCCGTACCGCGCAGCGTCTCGGCGAACCAGGCCGCCGCGTAGCAGGCCCGCAACCGTGGCGACGCCGTGGCGAAGCTGCCCTGCACGTCGGCGACGGTCACCGACCCGTACGTCTCGGCCGGCGTCCGCTCGGCCGGGTCGGTCCAGCGCACCTGCACCTGGGCGATCCGGTCCGAGGGGGACGCGCCCTCGGCGAGCCGGACCGCGTACAGGGCCGTGACGCTGTGCCCGGGGCCCACCTCGCCGCCGTCGACCCGGTCGTCGCGGAAGTCCTCGTCGGCCAGCGCCCGGTTGTCGTAGCCGACCAGCCGGTAGGATCGCACCGCCTGCGGCGCGAAGGTCACCTGCACCTTGGCGTCCAGCGCCCGCACGCTCAGGGTCGCCGGCAGCTGCCGCACGAACATCTCGCGGGCCTGCTCCCGCTCGCTGACGTAGACGGCGAAGCCGTCACCCCGGTCGGCCAGCTGCTCCATCAGCTCGTCGCCGTAGTCGCTGCCGACGCCCACTCCGAGCAGGGCGATCTGCTTCTCCGCCTCGGCGCGCACCCGGCGCAGGATCGGCTCAGCTTCGGTGCTGCCGGTGTTCGCGAGGCCGTCGGACAGCACGATCACCCGGTTCGTCCGCCCGGGGCGGAAGCCGTCGCGGGCCACCCGGTAGCCGAGCACCAGGCCGGCCTCCAGGTTGGTGCTGTCCCGGGTGTGCAGCGAGTCGATCGCGTCGTGCAGCGGCCGGGCGTCGGCCACCGGGGTCATCTCCCGGATCACCCGGGCTGTGTTGCTGAACTCGACCACGGCGATGGAGTCGGTGGGGCGCAGCTGATCCACCAGCGTGTGCAGGGCGTCGCGTACCAGGTCGAGCCGGCCCGGCTCGCCCATCGACCCGGAGACGTCGATGACGAACGTGAGCGCCGCGTCCGGGCGGCGTTGCTCGTCCTCGGCGCGGGTCTGCAGGCCGACCCGCAGCAGCCGCTCGTCGCCGCCGGCCTCGTGGGTCTCCGGCAGGCGGGCGCCGTCGACGTGCACCGCGAAGCCGTCGCCGGCCGGCTGCGGGTAGTCCTGGCGGAACGAGTTGACGAACTCCTCCGGCCGCACCGTGGCGTGTTCCGGCAGCCGGCCGTCCATGATGAGCCGGCGGGCGTAGCCGTAGGAGGCGGTGTCGACGTCGAGGGCGAAGGTGGACAGCGGGTCGTCCGAGGCCCGGGTCTCGTCGCCGGAGCGGGGCGCGCGGGCGTCCGGGCGGGTCGGCCCGGGTGCCGCGTCGGCGCGCGGCCCACGGGCGGGCCCGTGTGCGGCGTCGCTGCGCCGGCCGCCGCCGTCGGCCGTGCAGGCGCCGACCGTCACGGTGGTGGCCAACGCCGCCAGCAGCAGCACCGAGCGTCTGATGTGGACCATGACTCCTCCGGAGGGGTGGGGAACGGGTCGTGGTCATCGACGCAGGGCCACGACCGGCCGATCCCGCCGTGATCGAGCCGAGACCCAAGCGCGATCGTCGTGACCGATCCGTGCGCGGACCGTGACCTGAGCGGGCCGGCGGGTGGCCCCTCGGCGGGCGGCGACGCGGCCGATACGGCAGAGTTGTCCCACGGCCGGCGGCGGCCGGGCGAGCAGGAGGTGAGCCGTGGACGGCCCGACCGGGGTGGTGTTCCCCGCGACCGGCGACGGCCGGCGCAGCACGACGGCGCTGGGGCGGGCGGTGGTCGCCGACGCCCTGCGCGCGGTGGACCCGGTGGGCGCGCGCTCGGCCGAGCACGAGACCGACTGGCGCCACGGCTACCTCGGCCACTTCCGCCGGCTCGTCGAGGCCGGCCTGCTCTCCCGGGAGGCCGCGCTCACCGTCGCCCGGGACGGGCTCGCCGCTCTGCACACCCGGATGCGCTACGTCCCCGCCGACGGCGCCGAGGTGGCGCTGGACGAGGCGTGCGCGCTGCCCGACCCGGAGCCACCGCTGGAGACCGCCACGGTGACCGGCGCCGGCCCGGTGGAGCGCGAGCTGTCCGTGCCGTACCGCGGGCAGCGCCTGCGCGGCGACGACCTGCGCCGCCGCCTCGACGCCTGGGTGGACGCGGGCGTGATCGAGCCGAGCTGCGCCGAGGCCGTGCGCGCGGTGCAGGCCGAGCCGGACTGGCTCGACCTGCGTGACCTGCGGATGGTGGTGCTCGGCGCGGGCGCCGAGATGGGCCCGCTGCCGTCCGTGCTGCGCTGGGGCGGCGACGTGGTCGCCGTCGACCTGCCCCGCCCGGAGATCTGGCGCCGCCTGCTGCGCACCGCGCAGCGCCACGGCGGCCGGCTGCACGTTCCGGTGCGGCCCGGCACCGGCGCCGACGACGCCGCCCTCGCCGCCGGCGCCGGCGCCGACGACGCCGCGCTCGCCGCCGGCGCCGGCGCCGACCTGCTGCACCGCCTGCCGCAGGCCGCCCGCTGGCTGGACGGCCTGGACGGCCGGCTCGTGCTCGGCAACTACGTGTACGCCGACGGCGCGACCAACGTCCGGGTCGCCACCGCGGTCGACGCGCTCACCGTCCACCTCGGGCGGCGCCGCCCCGACACCGCGCTGGCCTTCCTGGCCACCCCCACCGACGTGTACGCCGTGCCCGCCGAGGCGGTCGCCCACGCCGAGCGCGGGTACGCGGCCCGCGGCCTGGCCCGCCGGTCGCTGCGGCTGCTCTCCGGCGGCCGGCTGCTGCACCGCAACTATCCGCCCGGCGCCGACCCGGGGATCAACGACAGCCTGGTGCCGCAGCAGGGGCCCAACTACGCGCTGGCCAAGCGGCTGCAACGCTGGCGGGCGGCGGTGGCCCGGGACGCGGGGACGACCGTGTCGTTCACCGTGGCCCCGCCCACCCGGACCCGCTCGGTGCTGCGCAACCGCGCCCTCGCGGCCGCGTACGCCGGGGCGCACCGGTTCGGCATCGAGGTGTTCGAGCCGGCCACCAGCAACACCCTGATGGCCGCGCTGCTCGTGCACGACCTGCGCACCGGGGGTGGTCCGGCCCAGGACCACCCGTGGCGGGACGAGGCGTACGCGGCGGCGCACGGCGGCCTGTGGCGGGTGCCGTACGCCCCGCGCAGCGCGCTCGGCCTGGCCGTGCTGCTGGGACTGGGTGGCGCCCGGGCCTGACAGGTTTCCTTCTCTCGGGCGCCGGGAAGGCACCGGCATGGCCGAGACCTTCGCAGATCAGGACCTGACCACCCTGCGGTCCATCGCGCGCGGGGCCGGAATAACGGACACCGAGCGCATGCCGCACGACGAGCTGGTCGACATGTTGCGCCGCGCGGGGCTGGCCGACCCGGAAGCCCGGCCGGTCGACACGAGCCTGGCCGATCCGGGTGACCCCGGCGTGCCGGGCGCGTACCACGCGCAGGGCGTCGGACGGCGGGAGTCCGCCGGCGGCGCGGGCGCGCAGACCGCCGACTGGCCGGACCAGCCGACCCAGGACCCGGCCGGGCTGTCCGGGCTGCCGCGCAGCAGCCTGACCCTGGGTGACGAGAGCACCGGCGGGCGTGCCGCCGAGGAGGCGATCGGCGCCCGGCCCGGGGAATCCGGCACCGAGATCGACGACCGTGCCGAGGACGACCGGGGCGTGCGGGGCGACATCCAGGACCCGGCCGGGTTGTCCGGGCTGCCGCGCAGCAGTCTGACCCTGGGTGACGAGAGCACCGGCGGGCGTGCCGCCGAGGAGGCGATCGGCGCCCGGCCCGGGGAGTCCGGCACCGAGATCGAGGACCGGACCCAGCCCTGACCGACCACGTCCGCGGGTCACCCCGGCAGCGGGTGGCCCGCGGAATAATGTGGATATTCATCCTTTTTGTCTGTTCAGGGCGTCCCTGCGTCGTCTGGGGCGGATATACCTGTGATTCCGGATATGCGAATGGTGAAAGGTCGGCCTCCGTCCTCACCTTTCAATCCGGGACATACACCCACAAGCTCCCCAATAGCCTCAGCCAGTGGCTTCGCGTATTTCCTTCGACGAGTTCATCGGCCGCCCGCACCCTCCGAACCCCACCGTCCTCGCCCGACCCGCCCGACCCGCCCGACCGGTCTTCGTCGACGCCACCGGCACCCGCCGGCGACGGATCCGGCGCGCCGGCGTCCTGGTCGCGGTGGCCTCGCTGAGCTACCTGCCGATGGCCGCCGCCGCCCTGCTTCCGGGCCCCGCGACACCGCTGCTGCCCGGCCCGGTGTCGGTCGGCGGCGCGCCGAGCGGCAAAGCCACCCGCCCGCCCGTCGTCGCCCTGTCGCCCGCGCCGGCCCCACGCTCGACGAGGACCGCGGAGGCGCGACGGGCGCCGGCCGTCGCGCAACGCGCCGCCGGCAACGAGCGACCGGCACCCCGGCCGGTCGACCCCGCCCCGGTCGGCGTGCCACCGGAGGACGGGCCCGCCGCTCCCACCACGGCGCCGACCACGGCGCCGACCGTGCCGCCGAAGGACCCGACGCCGCCGGTCACCCCGGCGCCGTCCGCGACCACCGAACCCGGCACCATTCCGCCCATACTGCCCGGGACCGTTCCGGGGGGCATCGGATGACCCTCCGGAACCGTCGCACCGCCGGCCGGTTCGTCGTCGCGTCGCTGGCCCTCGTGGTCGGGTCCGTGCTGCTGGTCGAGGCGTACGCGAACGCCCGCTTCCGCCCCGACCACGTCCGTGAGGGCGAGGACCAGGTCACCGTGCCCACGGAGATCCTGAGCGGGGGGCCGCTGCTCGACGCGCGGGGCGACCAGCCCCGTACCTACCGGATGCCCGCGCGGACCATCGCCCTCACCTTCGACGACGGGCCCGACCCGACCTGGACCCCCAAGGTCCTCGACGTCCTGCGCCGGCACCAGGCCCCGGCCACCTTCTTCGTCATCGGGTCCCAGGTGGCCCGCCATCCGGATCTGGCCCGCCGCGTCGTGGCCGAGGGCCACGAACTGGGCGTGCACACCTTCACCCACCCCGACGTCAGCCTGCTGCCCGCCTGGCGGCAACGGATGGAGTACGCGCAGACGCAGATGGCCATCGTGCACGCCGCCGGCGTCCGCACCAGCCTGCTGCGCTTCCCTTACTCGTCGGTGCCCAGCGCCGTCGACGACGCCAACTGGCCGGTGATCCGGCGGGCCGCCGGGCAGGGCTACCTGACCGTGGTCAACGACCTCGACGGCGAGGACTGGGCCCGGCCGGGCGTGGACACCGTCGTGCGGAACATGACGCCGACCGGCGACGCGGGCGCGGTGGTGCTGCTGCACGACGCCGGCGGGGACCGCGCGCAGACCCTCGCGGCCCTGGACCGGTACATCCCGTCGATGCGCGCCCGCGGCTACACCTTCACCACGATCAGCGGAGGGCTGCACCGGGCCCGACCCGAGACGGCCGCGTACGCCGGCAACGTCCCGGCGTCCACCGCGGAACGCTGGCGGGCCGCCCCGGTCTGCTGGGCGATCCGACTGGCCGACGGGGCCCTGCTCGGCCTGGCCCTGCTCTTCGTGGTCGTCGGGCTGCTCATGCTGACCCGGACGCTGATGCTGCTCCTGCTGGCCGGCCGGCTGGCCCGGCGCCGGCGGACGCACCGCTGGCCCTGGGGGGTGACGACCTCGCCGGTCACGGTCATCGTGCCCGCCTACAACGAGCGGGCCGGCATCGTCGCCACCGTCCGGTCCCTGGTCGCCAACGACCACCCCGGGATCGAGGTGATCGTCGTCGACGACGGCTCGACCGACGGCACCGCCGACCTCGTCGACGCCCTCGGCCTGCCCGGCGTCCGGGTCATCCGCAAACCCAACGGCGGCAAGGCGACCGCCCTCAACACCGGACTCCTGTACGCCTCGCACGACATCATCGTCACCGTCGACGCGGACACCGTCTTCGAGCCGGACGCGATCCGGCGGCTCGTCGAGCCGTTCACCGACCCGCACATCGGCGCGGTGGCCGGGAACGTCAAGGTCGCCAACCGGCGGCGGCTGCTCGGCAAGTGGCAGCACATCGAGTACGTCATCGGCTTCAGCCTGGACCGCCGGTTCTACGAGAAGCTCGGTTGCATCCCCACCGTTCCCGGCGCGATCGGCGCCTTCCGCCGTCGTGCGCTGACCGAGGTCGGCGGGATGAGCGGCGACACCCTGGCCGAGGACACCGACGTGACCATGGCGGTCCTGCGCGCCGGCTGGCGCGTCGTGTACCAGGACCGGGCCCGGGCCTGGACGGAGGCGCCCGCCTCGGTGGGCGACCTGTGGCGGCAGCGCTACCGCTGGAGCTACGGCACCCTCCAGTCCATGTGGAAGCACCGCGGTGCCCTGCGCGACCGCGGCGCCGGGGCCCGCTTCGGCCGCTTCGGCCTGCCGATGCTCGCCCTGTTCGGGGTGCTGCTGCCCCTGCTCGGGCCCGTGCTCGACCTGCTCGCCGTGTACGGACTGTTCTTCCTGGACACCACGAAGACGGCCGTGGCGTGGCTGGTCATGCTGGCCGTGCAGCTGCTCACCGCGGCGGTGGCCTTCAAACTGGACCGGGAACCGCTGCGCCCGCTGCTCACCCTGCCCATCCAGCAGTTCGCCTACCGCCAGCTCATGTACCTGGTGCTGGCCCGGTCCATGGTCACCGCGCTGACCGGCGCCCGGCTGGGCTGGCGCCGGGTCAAGCGGGCCGGCGACGTGGCCGAGCAGACGCCCGTGCCGCCCGGCGCCGCGGCCCGGCCGGGTCGGGACCGCTGGTTCGACACCCTGCGGGCCCTCGCGCTGGGCCGGGTCATCGCGTACCACATGTTCGGCGCGGCCTGGCTGAGCTTCGTTTTCCCCGCCATGGGCGTGATGTTCGCCCTCGGCGGCGCGTTGATGGCCCGCTCGCTGGACCGTACGCCGGAGCGGGCGGTCAGCGGCCGGCTGCGTCGGCTGCTGCCGGGGCTGTGGGCCCTGGCCCTGGTGCTCCTGCCGCTGATGATCTGGCACGGCTGGTCCGACCGGCCCGCCTGGCCGGCGCTGCTGAGCTGGGCGGTACCGCTGGTGCAGCCGCCGGGCAGCGCGTGGGCGGCGGACGTGACCGGGGTGCTCTGGTACCTGGTGACGTACCTCTGGCTGGTGCTGCTCTCCCCCGCGATGCTGGCGCTGCACCGGCGGTGGCCGCTGTGGTCGGTGGTCGTGCCGCTGGCCGGCGTGGTGCTGCTCCAAACCGCGGCGCCCGGGTTCGACGGGCCGGTGGAGTCGGTGCTGACCGACCTGGCCACGTTCGCCGCCTGCTGGCTGGTGGGCTTCGCCCACCACGACCGCCGGCTCGGGCGGCTCCCGCTGCGGGCGCTGCTGGGCCTGGCGGTGCTCTGCCTGGGCGTGGCGGTCGGCTGGCTGGTCACGCATCCCGAGGCGGGCCGCGACCTCAACGACATCCCGGTGGCGCAGGCGTTCTGGTCACTGGCGTTCGTGCTGGTGCTGCTGCGCGCCGCGCCGCCCATGGGCTGGCTGTCACGCATCCGTCCGCTGGACCGGCTGGTGACCGCCCTGAACAGCCGCGCGCTGACCATCTACCTCTGGCACAACGCCGCCATCGCGGTCTGCTTCGCCGCGGGCGACGCCATCGGCGTCTGGCGGATCGGCCAGGTGGGCTACCTGGCGGTGGCCCTGGTGCTGATCACCGGCGTGGTGCTGGCCTTCGGCTGGATCGAGGACCTCAGCGCCCGGCGGCCACCACGGCTGCTGCCGTGGCCCCGCCGTACGACCGGGCGGCACCCGGCGCACCCGCCCCTGCCGCGCCCCACCACGGCGGAACGCGAGACGACTCCGGTGCGGACGTGAACACATACGACACACACCTTCGGATCGTCATAAACAGTTCAATATCGTGCACACTTGACTCACGGTGGTGGGTGCCCCGACCGGGTCCGCCCGCCACCGGAGACGACGTCACCGCGGGCCGGCCGCCCGCGGCGGCGCGAAGGCGGTGATTGGGGTGATCACCGCGGCCGGCACGGGTCTCGCCCTCCTACGGGCCCGTGCCGGCCACCCCCGACCCGGGGCGGCGCACCGGCCGCCGGAGAACTCTCGACGCCTGACCCCTCGCAGGTCAGAAGCGGAGCGAAGCGAAGATGGCGATGTGGCACCCGCCGACACCGGCGGAACAGGAGCTGTGGAACGCGGTGATGGCCGGGGTGCGGGCGGCCGACGAGTCGGACCTGGCCGGCGTCGACGCCGCGGTCGACCGGCTGACGCGGCTGCCCCACCCGTGGACGCACCATGTTCTCGGCGACACCGCCGCACTGCTCGTCGAGGAACTCGACCCCGAGGGCCAGGACGTCTGGCCGCTGCTGGCGGCGCAACTCGACGACGAGGCTCCGGCCTCCCCGGGGGCCCGCCGCCGGGCGTCGCCGTACCCGGGCGGCCGCCGGCCGGCGGAGTCCGGCGAGCCGGAGGCGCTGCGGCGGCGACTGCTGCTCATCGCCCGGCTCGCCGACGCCACCCAGGTCGGGGTCGGTGCGTTCCTCGACGTCGCGCTCGCCGAGAACGCCCGCGCCCCGCGCACTCCCTCCCGCACACTTCCGCACTGCCGCCTGGGCCAGTAAACCCCTCGGCCGGCGGCCGTCGGTGCCCCTCCCTATGCTCGCGCCGTGCTGTCGCAGGTGACCGGCCTCTCCCGGCATTTCGATGAAGAGTCCCTGAAGGCATACCTGCTCGGGCGGTCGGAACGGTTGCCGACCGGCTGCCTGATCGTGCGCGGCTACGGCAGCCGGCGTGGGGTGCCCCAGAAGCTCGCCGGGCGCGCATGGGCCCACGTCGCGGCCTACGCGGTGTTCGTCGGCGGCTACCGGCCGGACCTCGAGGTGCATCACCTGTGTGGCGTCCCCGACTGCATCGAGCCGACCCATCTCCGTCAGCTCAGCCACGCCGAGAACTGCCGCCGGCGCAGGCAGCAGCCACAGTGCCGCAACGGGCACGACCGCGAGCCGGACCCCGCCACCGGCCGCCTCCGCAAGGTCTGTCGACGCTGCAACAGCGAGGCGCAGAGGCGATGGCGGGAGCGCCGAGCCGCCGAGGTGGCCGAGGCGAAGTCCGGTCACCACGCCGCCCTCGGGGATTGACGCGCTGACGTCCGTCCTGGACGGCGTCGTCCGCTTCGGCCAGCGAGCCGAGCATGCGGTAGGCGACCGCCCGCAGCCGGGGTCGGTGCTGCTCGAAGCGCGCGGCCAGCCGCTCACCGTCGTCCATCGGAACACCATTGCATCGCCTGGGCATACCGCGGTGAACCCTCCGGCGCGGCGAGTGTGACTCCGTCCCGCGGCCGCTTACAACAGCGTGATTCCTTACGCACAAGAACTGTCATTATGATGCATGGCCGGTTCGCGGTCTTTGTCCGGCTTATTTACAGCATTGCTGTTACCAGTAATCCAGTAATTGGCTGGGGAGGTGCTCCGGGCGAAAGCGGTGGACGGGAGGATGCTCCGGCTTGTAGCTTGCAGGTGCCCGTGACGCCGCCCGAGGAGGTCAGACCCATGAACGCTGTATCGAAGTGGGTGCTCCCCCTTCCCGTCACGGCCGGGCGATCGACCTAGGTGTCGCCGGGAGCGCCTCGCCAACAGGCATCCCCGAAGGGCAACACCTATGCACTCTTCGCAGTTCGCCGCCGAGCCGTCATCGACCGACACGGCCGAGCGCGACACCACCGTGGTCGACGTCCCCGGACTCCCCTCGCCGGCCTCCGGCGCCGATCGCCCGCCCCTGCTGTTCGACGTGATCATCGCCGGGTGCGGGCCCACCGGCGCGATGCTGGCCGCCGAACTGCGGCTGCACGGCGTGCGGGTACTCGTACTGGACAAGGAGACCGAACCCAAGTCGTTCGTCCGCATCGTCGGTCTGCACATGCGCAGTCTCGAGCTGATGGCGATGCGCGGGCTGCTGGAGCGCGTCGTCGAACATGGTCGCCGGCGGCCGGCCGCCGGCTTCTTCGCCGCCATCAACAAACCCGCGCCCGAGGGCCTGGACTCCGCGCACGCCTATCTGCTGGGCATCCCGCAGCCGGTCATCGAACGCCTGCTCGAAGAACACGCGGTCGCGCTGGGCGCGCAGGTCCGGCGTGGCCGCGCGGTGGCCGGTTTCGCACAGGACGACGAGGGTGTGACGGTCGAGCTGGCCGACGGGGAACAGCTGCGTTCGCGTTACCTGGTCGGCTGTGACGGTGGGCGCAGCACGGTGCGCAAACTGCTCGGCGTCGGCTTTCCCGGCGTGGCCTCGCGGACCGAGACGCTGATGGGCGAGATGGAGGTGGGTGTGCCGCCGGAGGAGGTCGCCGCGACGGTGGCCGGAATCCGCGAGACCCAGCACCGGTTCTGGCTCCGGCCGTTCGGCGCAGGTGTCTACAGCGTCGTCGTGCCCGCCGCGGGCGTCAGCGACCGTGCGGAGCCGCCCACGCTCGAGGACTTCAAGCAACAGTTGCGCGCCGTCGCCGGAACCGATTTCGGCGTGCACTCCCCGCGCTGGCTGTCCCGCTTCGGGGATGCCACCCGGCTGGCCGAACGTTATCGGGTCGGGCGGGTGCTGCTGGCCGGCGACGCGGCGCACATCCATCCACCCATCGGCGGACAGGGCCTCAACCTGGGCGTCCAGGACGCGTTCAACCTCGGCTGGAAGCTGGCCGCACAGGTCCGCGGCTGGGCGCCGGAGACACTGCTGGACACCTACCAGGCCGAACGTCATCCGGTGGCCGAGGACGTCCTGGCCAACACCCGCGCCCAGATGGAACTGCTGTCCACCGAACCGGGCCCGCGGGCCGTACGCAGGCTGCTCACCGAACTGATGGACTTCAACGAGGTGAACCGCTACCTCATCGAGAAGATCACCGCGATCGGCGTCCGCTACGACTTCGGCGCAGGGCCCGACCTGCTCGGCCGGCGCCTGCCCGACATCGACGTGAAACCGGGCCGCCTCTACGGTCTGCTGCACCACGGCCGCGGCCTGCTGCTGGACCGCACCGAACGCCTGACTGTCGGCGGCTGGTCGGACCGGGTCGACTACCTCGGGGACCCCGGTGCGCAACTGGATGTTCCGAGCGTCCTGCTACGCCCCGACGGCCACGTCGCGTGGATCGGCGACGACCAGCAGGACTTGGACGACCACCTCGCCCGCTGGTTCGGCACGCCCGGTCAGCCGCCGGAGCAGTCACCGCAGGCGTAGGTGTCCCGGGCTCGGCTTGAGCCGGGGTGCCGACCCCAGAGAGGTCAGATCCCGGCTCAAGCCACCGCCTGTCTCCGGTGCCGGGTCGTCAGTCGGTCCGGGCGCGCAGGCCCCGTGCCAGGGTGGGGATCATCACCGCCGCCGGAACGAGGTGCAGCCCGAGAAGGGTGGTCGTGGTGGCGGTGTCCGCCCCGGAGAGCAGCGGCGGGAGCAGCGAGATCGCGGTCAGCGACACCGCCGTCCACACGAATCGCCGGGCGGGGCGGGCGCTCCACCGAAGAAGCGCGGCGGCGATGACGACGCCCACGACCGAGAAGAAGCCGGTCACCACGGCGAACCCGGGCAACGGGATCGTCTCGCCACCGTCGGGAACCTCGAAGTCGACGCCGGCGGCGTGGGCGAGCGCGGCGGCGAGGGTGGTGGCCGCCATCGCCGCGAGCGTGGCGACGAGACCGACACCGGCGAGCCCGCGCAGTCGGTGAAGGTGGCTGGTCCGGTCCGGCGCCGCGACGGCTCCGGTGTCATTCATGCTGGTCATGTCGCTCCTCGAATCTTCGGCAGCTGGTGTACGGGGGTGTGGTGACTGGTCGGTGCGAGGACTGGGCGCGCGGGCGACGATGCGTACCGTGGCCGTGCGACGGCCGGGGTTTCGCAGGGCGCGGACCCCGGTGCCGCTGAGCCAGAACCCGGCGTCGCGGCCGAGGACCGGCCCGGGCGCCCCGTCGCGCAGCTCCAGCTGCACCCGCCCGCGGGTGACGACACCGAACGCGTCGCGCCATTCCGCCGCGACCACCCCGACACGCGCGCCACCGCGCAGCGCGAGCGTCCGCACGGGGACTACTCCGTGCCGTCCGCCGGCAGGCGCTCCGGCAGCCCGAGCCGCGGGAACTGGTCGTCGTGGAAGATGACGATCTCGGTGATGGCCCCGCCGGTGATGCGCAGGACGTCGATCGTCAGCGGCAGGTACGCGCCCTCGCGCTTCCGCCAGTGATAGAAGGCGACGGCGGGCTGCCGGTTCACGGCGGTGGGGACGGCGCGCAGACCCGTCATGCCGTCGAAGCCGTCGTTGATCCAGTCGTTCACCACGGCGTCGCGGCCGATGTGCAGGCCCGGCGTGGGCGGCATCGAGCACCGGACGTCGTCCCGCAGCATCGAGGCGAGCGTGGGAATGTCGGTGGCCACGCTGGCGTCGGTGAATCGGCGCACCAGCTCGCGCGTTCCGGCGTCCTGCTCGCCGCCGGTCCAGTCCTGCCGCTCGGCGGGCAGGTGCTCCCGCATGCCGGCGCGGGCCCGCTGCAGCGCGCTGTTCACGGAGTTGACGGAGTCCCCGAGCAGCTCGGCGACGTCCTTGGCCGGCCAGCCGAGCACGTCCCGCAGGATCAGCACGGCCCGCGGGCGGGGCGCGAGGTGCTGGACGGCGACCAGGTACGCCAGCTCGATCGTCTCCCGCGCCACGGCGAGGGTTTCCGGCGCGTCCGCGTCGCCCGCGGGCAGTTCGTCCAGCAGCCGGTCCGGGTATGGCTGCAGCCACTGCACCTCGCCGCCGGTCGCGGGCTCCGGGCGGCACCGGGCGAGCAGGTCCAGGCAGGCGTTGGTGGCGATCCGGTAGAGCCAGGCCCGGAACGTCGACCGCCCCTCGAAGGTCTCCCGCCGCCGCCAGGCGCGCAGGAACGTCTCCTGCACGGTGTCCTCGGCGTCCTCGAACGACCCGAGCATCCGGTAGCAGTGCACGTGCAGCTCCCGCCGGTGCCGCTCCGCCAGCCCCGAGAACGCCGGCTCGTCGACCTCGCCCAGACCGCTCACGCCCAGCTCCTCCAGCCGCGTGTCCGCACTCATCACGTCATCCTTCCGCCTCGTCGTGTCCCGTCCTAGGTGTGACGGCCGCGGGCGCGACAACTCATCACTCGGGTCGGTCGGCGCCGGGCAGGCCGACGTGGCCGGGCGGGCGGCCGCGTTCGGGGCGACGTTCTGGTGGGTGCTCGGGTTCACCCTGCTGGCGGCGCTGCCCGCGCTGCTGCTGCCGGCCACCCGAGCGCCGCGTCCCGGCGTCGGGCCGGCCTGAGCAGCCGCCGTCGGGGGACCACCGGCTCGGGGGTGGTGGTCCCCCGACGGCGGTGGATCAGCGGCGCCGCCAGGGCCACCACGGTCGGCGGCGCGGCGGGGCCGGGACGGTCGCCGGGTCCGCCGCGGCGGTCACCCGCTCGGCAGCGGCGCGCTCCCGGGCGGCCCGCCAGTCGCGGACCGTGTCGTCGGCGTTGACCGGGCGTACCACCACGCGGGGGCCGACGGGCGTGCGCAGCCAGGCCACCACCTCGGCGTTGAGGGCCGCCACGTGGGCTCGCACCGAGTCCTCGGTGGGCAGGTCCCGGATCTCGTCGGGAAGCTTCTCGATGCGGCGGCGCAGTTGCAGCGGGGTGGGCAGGAGAAGATCGCCGGGCAGGTCCTCGCGCTCCAGGAAGCTGCGGATCCACCAGCCCTCGTCGTAGGGCACGTTCCGGCCCGGGATCGGCTTGCCGGCACCCGGCAGGTTGTCGAACTCCCCGCGCTCCTGGGCCGAGCGGATCTGCGCCTCGACCGCGGCCTCCCAGCCTGTCGTCACCGCCGTCACCTCCCCTCTCACCGTATCCGCTGGTCACCGACCCGGTTCAGCGCCGGCCGGGACCCGGCTGTTCCCGGCGGGCGGCGGGCAGCGGTGCGGCGTACATTCCTGGTGGGCCGGCGGGCGGCCCGTGTTCCGCGGGCGGGAGGATCGGCGGCGTGCGTGACTGGCTCATCGGGCTCGGGGTCGCGGTGGCCTGTCTGCTGGCCAGCTGGGCGTTGCTGGTGCTGCTGGCCCGGCGGATGCCACCGGGCATCCTGCGGGACCTGGCCGCTTTCATCCCGGACTGTCTGACCACGGTGCGCCGGCTGCGCCGCGATCCCCGGGTGCCGCGCCGGGCCAAGGTCGCGATCGTGTTCGCCGGGCTCTGGGTGGCCAGCCCCATCGACCTCATCCCGGAGTTCCTGCCGGTGATCGGCCCGCTGGACGACATCGTGGTGGTGGCGCTCGCGCTGCGCTACGCCGGCCGGCAGGTGCCCCGGCAGGTGCTGCTCGACGCCTGGCCGGGCGAGCCTCGGCTGCTGCTGCGCCTGCTCGGCCCGGCGACCGGCGCCGAACCGGCCGGCCGCTGAGCCGGGGCGCGGCTCAGGGCCGCAGGCGGACGTGGCGGTGGCCGTCGCGCGGGAACGGCGGGTGGGCCGGCAGGACCTCCGCGAAGGCGTACCCGGTCTTCTCCGCCACCCGGCAGGAGGCCGGGTTGTCCACCTGGTGCAGCAGTTCCAGGCGGGTCAGGCCGCCCGCGGTGAACCGGGCGAACGCCCAGCCGGTGACCGCCTCGAGGGCTCGCGGCGCGACCCCGCGTCCGCGGGCCGGCGCGGCGGTCCAGTAGCCCACCTCGGCGGCCGGCCGCCCGGGCGTGACCTCCTTGAGCACCACGTTCGCCACCAGCCGCTCCCCCTCCGTCGCCTCCAGCACGGCGAAGCTGAAGCGGCGGCCGGACGCCCAGCCCTGCCGGGTGCGGCGCAGGAAGGCCCGGGCCTCGGCCCGGGTGGTCACGGGGTACCGGGTCCAGGAGCGCAGCACCGGGTCGCGGTAGGCGGCGAGCAGCGCCTCGGCGTCGTCGTCGCGCCAGGGCCGCAGCAGCAGGCCGGGCGCGGAGGGGGTGGCGGCGGCGTGGAGCACGATCGGCATCCCGGTAGTGTGGCGCGTCACGCCGCCGCGGCGCGAGCCCGCCCACACCGCGTCGTACCGCGGGCGTAGGGTCCGCTCAGACGGACAGCGGGGGGACGCATGGTAACGGTCGGCGCTCTGGTGGGTATCGCCCTGGTGGCGTTGGGTCTGGTGCTCACGCCCGGGCCGAACATGGTCTACCTGGTGTCCCGGTCGGTCACCCAGGGGCGGCGGGCCGGGCTGGTGTCGCTGCTCGGCGTGGCCGTCGGTTTCCTGGTCTACCTGGGCGCCGCGGTGGCCGGCATCGCCACGGTCTTCGTGCTGGTCCCGCCGCTGTACACGGCGGTGAAGCTGGCCGGCGCGGCATACCTGCTGTGGCTGGCGTGGCGGACGCTGCGCCCGGGTGGCCGGTCGGCGTTCACGCCGGCGCCGCTGCCGCCGGACCGCCCGCGGCGGCTGTTCACCATGGGCCTGGTGACCAACCTGCTCAACCCGAAGATCGCCATCCTCTACGTGTCGCTGCTGCCGCAGTTCGTCGACCCGGCGCGCGGGCACGTGGCCGTGCAGAGCCTGCTGCTGGGGCTGACCCAGATCGGCATCGCGCTGACCGTGAACGGGTTGATCGTGCTCACCGCCGGCAGCGTGTCGGCGTTCCTCACCCGCCGGCCGACCTGGGCCAGGGTGCAGCGGTACGTGATGGGCAGCGTGCTGGCCGGGCTCGCGATCCGCATCGCCGCGGACCGCTCCCGCGCCGCCGTCGCCACCCCCTGAGCGGGATACGCCCGCCGCGGGCAGCGCCCGCCGGGTGGAGTGTCAGAGGTTGTCCGGCTGGTGCAGCGCCGGGTGGCGCTCGCCCGGAGCGGCGTACCAGGCAGCCCGGTCGTCGCGCAGCGCGGTGGAGATGCGCAGCCGCGACCAGTCGTCCAGTTCGGGCAGGTCGTCCGGGTCGAACCAGTCGACGGCGAGGGACTCGTCGCCGTCGGCGGTGGGCGCCCCACCGACCATCCGGCAGTGGAACCAGACGTTGAGGTATTCGCAGACGTCGCCGTTGGGGTAGACCACCGGGTGGGTGGCGACCCCGCCGATCCGGTCGATCTCCACCTTGACGCCGGTCTCCTCGTAGACCTCCCGCAGCAGCGCGTCGGCCGGCTGCTCACCCGGGTCGACCATGCCGGCCGGGACGGACCAGCGGCCGTTGTCGCCGCGCCGGGCCAGCAGCAGGCGTCCCGCGTCGTCGGTGACGACCCCGCTGACGCCGTACAGCATGAGCAGCTCGGGTCCGATGTGGCGGCGCATCCGGGCGACGTAGGGCGACTGCGGCATGGCGGCACCCTACCGGCCGGGCTCCCGGTGCCGCCGTACCATGCCGGCGGCCAGCGGCGCGTCGTCCAGGTCGCCGGCGGCCAACCGCCCGGTGACGGTACGGCGTACCAGCCGGTCGGCCAGCGTGGGCGCGTGCCGGGCCAGGGCCAGCTCCACCCGGCCCCGGGTGGTGGTGGCGACGTCCCGGGGCGCCCGCCGGGCGGTGGCGGCGCGCAGGATCGCCGCGACGACCCCCTCGACGGGCTCCAGCCGGGACACCCCGCTCAGCGACAGCCCGGCCTCGGCGGTGCTGTCGTGGATCGGTGAGGCGACCATGCTCGGGTAGACGACGCTCACCCCGACGTGGGTGCCGACCTCGTGGCGCAGCGCGTCGGCGTACGCGACGAGGGCCCGCTTGCTCACCCCGTAGGCGGCCGCGAGGGGCAGTGGCAGCACGGCCATCCGGCTGGCCACGAAGACCACCCGGCCCCGGGCCGCCTCCAGGGCGGGCAGCGCCGCCGCCGTGGTGCGCCAGGCGGCGAGCAGGTTCACCTCCAGCTGCCGGTGGACCACCTCGTCGGGGGGCAGCTCGGCCGGGGCGGGCCCGCCGACGCCGGCGTTGTTGACCAGCAGGTCCAGCCCGCCGAGCCGGTCCACGGCGGCGGCCACCGCGGCCGGCACGGCGGCCGGGTCGGTCAGGTCGCAACCGAGCACCGGCACCTCGCCGCCCTCGTCGGGGTGCAGGTCCAGCCCGACGACGCGGGCGCCCGCGCCGGTCAGCGTGGCGCACAGATGCCGCCCGAAGGTGCCGTTCGCGCCGGTGACCAGCACCCGGCGTCCGGTCAGCCCGCTCACCGCCGCACCTCCGCCCGGCGTCGCCCGGCGGTCAGCTCACGGTCCAGCTCCGCCAGGTACGCGTCGAAGTCGACCCGCATGTGTGGCCGGCGTTGCCCCCACCGGGCGGTGGCGACGCGCAGCTCGGCGCGGCAGGCCGCCGCCTGCCCGGCCCGGTCGGGTGGGGTCCAGGTGCCGGCGAGCCATCCGGCGACCAGCCGTGCCTGGGCCTCGACCAGCGGGAACGCCGCGCCGGTGGACTGCATCAGCCCGACGAAGGCCAGCCCGGGGGCGTCCAGGTGGAACACGTGCCGGTACAGCGGTAGCCGGTCGGCGCCGTCGCCGAGCAGGCCGGGGTCGAGGAAGGGGATCTCCACCCGGTAGCCGGTGCACCAGACCACCAGGTCGACCTCGTCGGCGCGGCCGTCGGTGAACTCGACCCGGTCGCCGGCGAAGCGGGCGATGCCGGGGCGGGCCTGGATGTCGCCGTGGGTGAGCCGGGACAGCAGCCCGTCGGACAGCGTGGGGTGGTCCTGGAGGAAGCCGTGGGCGGGGGCGGGCAGCCCGTACCGGGCGGGTGGGCCGACGGTGGTGGTGATCATGGTTTGGCTGATCCGCTGGCGCAGTCGCCAGGGCAGCCGGCGGGCGAGCGCCCCGTTGAGGGTGTCGGAGGGGCGGCCGAGCAGGTACTTGGGCACCACCCAGACCCCGCGGCGCAGCGACAGCAGGGTGCGGTCGGCGGCGTACGAGGCGTCCACGGCGATGTCCATGGCGGAGTTGCCGCCGCCGACGATCAGCACCCGCCGGCCGGTGAGCTGCTCCGGCCCCCGGTAGTCGTGGCTGTGTATCTGCTCCGCGGTGCACTCGCCCGGGTACGGGTCGGGCCGCTTCGGCGCCCGGTTGTGGCCGTTGGCCACGACCACCGCCTCGACGTCGAGGCGGAGCGGCCCGTCGGGTCCGGTGGCGTGCACGGTCCAGCCGCCGTCCGCCCTGGGGGTGGCCCACTCGACGGTGTGCCGCAGCCGCACGGCGTCGCGCAGCCCGAACCGGTCGGCGTAGTCGGCGAGGTATCCGGCGATGCGGGTGTGGTCCGGGTAGTCGGGCCAGTGCGCCGGCATCGGGTGGTCGGCGAACTGGGTGCGCCCCTTGCTGGTGTTCAGGTGCAGCGTGCGGTACGCCGGTGAGCCGGAGGACCCGTACACCCAGAGGCCGCCGACGGTGTCGGTGGTCTCGAACGCGACCGCCGGTACGCCGGCGTCGGCCAGCGCCTTGAGGGTGGCCAGTCCGGCCGCGCCGGCGCCGATGACCGCCACCCGGGGTGGTGCCGCCATGCCCCCGCCTCCTTAATCCAACGACCGCTGGATAATCCCCGGCGGGCGGCGGCCCGTCAAGGGGTGGCCGGCGGGTACAGCCCGTCGAGGAAGCGATGCACGAAGGCCCGGAACTCGCGCCGCTCCCGGGCGCCGGAGCCGTGCTGCGCGGCGAGGGCCACCACGTGCCCGTGCACCGCCCAGACCAGGCTGCGCACCGTGACGTGCGGGGCCGGCTCGACCAGCGCGCCGCTCGCCGCGGCGGCGGCGAGCAACTCCTCGACCAGCGTGTAGAGCGGGACCGCGTACCGCTGGTCGAGGTCGGCGTGCCGGTGCGGCTCCAGCCAGCGACGCAGCCACAGCGCGGTGGTCTCCGGCCGGTCCTCCAGGAAGTCGACGAACACGTCGACCAGGTCGTGCAGCGCCCGCAGAGCGTCGCCCGGCCCGGCCGCCAGGGCCGCCCGGGCGTGGCGCCCGGCCGCCTCCAGGACCTCCCGCTCGGCGGCGAACACCCGGGCGAAGCAGGCCTCGTAGAGTTCCGCCTTCGTACCCGTGTGGTGGGCGACCGTGGCCACGTCGACGCCCGCCGCGGCGGCCACGTCGCGCAGGCCGACCGCGTCGAAGCCCCGCTCGGCGAAGAGCGCGGTGGCGGCGGCGAGCACCAGCTCGCGGGTGGGTCGCTGGTCGTCGCGGCGGGGCCGGCCCGGTCGGCGGCGGGGCATGGTCATCCCGCCATTGTTCCCCCTACAATCCAGCATCCGTTGGATTGGGGGCGGCGTGTGCCCCGGGAGGAGGCGGCGATGACCGGGCTCGATCAGCGGCGGGAGGCCGCCGCCGCCCTCCCGCGTGGCCCGCTGGTCGGCTTCGCCGCCGGCTCGCTCGGCATGGGCGTCTGGGTCACGGTGCCCGGGCTGCTGCTGCTCTACTTCCTCACCGACGTCCTCGCCGTCGCCCCGTGGCTGGCGGGGCTGACCCTGCTGCTGCCGAAGATCGCCGACGTGCTGCTGCACCCGTGGATCGGGCACCGCTGCGACGTCGAGCAGGCCCGCCGCGGTCACCGGCGCCGGCTCCTGCTGGCCGGCTGCGCCCTGCCGCTGGCGTTCGCCGCGCTGTTCGCGGTTCCCGGCGCGCTGAGCGGCGCCACCGCCGCGGCCTGGGTCGCGGTGTTCTTCGTCGCCGGGAACCTGCTCTTCGCCGCGTACCAGGTGCCCTACCTGGCCACCCCGGCGGACCTGCGGATCGGCTACCACGAACGCACCCGGCTCATGGCCTTCCGGATGGTGGTGCTCACCCTCGGCATCCTGGTCTCCGGGCTGCTCGCCCCGCTGCTGGCCGGCGGTGACGACGCCACCCGCGGCGGTTACCTGCGGATGGCGTCGCTGCTCGCGGTGGGGATGCTCGCCGCCATGGCGATCGGCGTCGCCGGGATCGGCCGGCTACGCCGCACCGCCGCCGTGGCGGCGCCGCCGCACGGACCCGGCGGGTGGCGGGCCCTGACGGCGAGCCTGCGCGACCGGCAGTTCCGCTGGCTGGTCGGCGCGTACCTGGCCATGTCGAGCACCACCCACCTGGTGCTGGCCGCGGTGCCCTACTACGCGGAGTACGAGCTGGGCCGCCCGAAGCTCACCACCGTGCTGGTCGCCGCGTTCGTCGCGCCGGCGCTGCTGGTCACCCCGGCCTGGCTGGCGGTGGCCCGGCGGGTCGGCAAGCAGCGGGCGCTGCTCGCCGGGCAGCTCGCCTTCGCCGCCGGCGCGCTGGTGCTCGCCGTCGGCCGGCCGGCGGGGTTGCCCGTGCTCGTCGCCGCGGTGGCGGTGCTCGGGGTGGCCTTCGCCGGGATGCAGCTGCTGCCCTTCTCGATGCTGCCGGACGTGATCCGCGTCGCCGGCGCCGACCGGGCCGGCACGTACACCGGGGTGTGGACCGCCACCGAGGCCACCGGCGCGGCGCTCGGCCCCTACGCCTACGCGCTGTGCCTGGCCGCCGGGGGCTTCGTGGCCTCCGCCGCCGGGCAGGCGGTCACCCAGCCGGCGGGCGCCCTGGCGGCGATCCGGTACGGCTTCGGCCTGCTGCCCGCCGCCGTGATGGTGGTCGCCGTGCTGCTGCAACGCCGTTACACCCTCGACGACACGGCCCGCGCCGACGCCGGCGGCGAGTGACGGGCGGCGCGCGCGACCACGAAGAGGAACAGGCCGCAGGCCGCGACCAGGAGCCACCCCGGGCGGGACGCGCGGGCCAGGCCCGCCGGGCCGACCCCGGCGACGAGCCCTCCGGCGACGGCGATGCCGATGGCCGAGCCGAGCTGCCGGGCGGTGGAGGTGATCGCCCCGGCGACGCCGGCGCGGGCCGGGGGCAGTCCGCTCACCGCGGTGTTGGTGATGGGCGCGTTGGCGAAGCCGAAGCCGACGCCGATGAGCAGGTAGGCCGGCACGAGTTGCCGGGGATCCGGGTCGGGACGCAGGCCGACCAGGCTTAGCCCGCCGACGGTGAGGAACGTGCCGGCGAGCAGGAGGGGCACGCGCGCCCCGTACCGCCCTGCCAGCCGGCCCGACAGCGGCGCGCAGACCATCGCGCCCAGCGCCAGGGGCAGGGTGGCGGTTCCCGCCGCGAGCGGGGTCCAGCCGTGCCCGTGCTGCAGGTACAGCGTGGTGAGCAGCAGGCTGACGGTGAGCGCGACGAACACGGCCACCGCGCCCAGCACCGCCGTGGTGAAGGCCGGCCGCCGGAACAGCCCCAGCTCCATCAGGGGCTCGGGGCGACGCCGCTCGACCGCCACGAAACCCGCCGTGGCCGCGGCGGCGACCAGGTACGCGGCCCAGGCCGGCGGTGACGCCCAGCCGACGCGCGGACCCTCGATGAGCACCCCGACGCAGACGCACACCGCGACGGTGAGGAGAACCTGGCCGGGCAGGTCGAGCCGCCGGGCCCGCGCCGCCCGGGACTCCGGCACGAACAGCGCACTCAGCACGAGCGCGGCCACCACGACCGGAACGTTGACCCAGAACACCGACCGCCAGCCGAACGCCCCGATGAGCGCGCCGCCGGGCACCGGTCCGGCAGCCATGCTCAGCCCGAACACGGACGCCCAGATCCCGATGGCCTGCGCCCGCTCCCGCGGGTCGGGCATCGCGTTCACCACGATGGCCAGGGCCACCGGGCTGAGCATCGACGCGCCGATCCCCTGGAGGGCCCGCGCCGCGACGAGGGCGCCGAGCGACGGCGCGACCGCGCACGCCAGCGACGCGGCGCCGAAGACGAGCAGGCCGCAGCGGAAGACCCGGCGGCGGCCCAGCCGGTCGGCCAGCGCCCCCGAGGAGATCAGCAGGCTGGCCACCGCCACGGTGTAGGCGTCCACCACCCATTCCAGGCTCCGGGTGCCCACGCTCAGCCCGTGGCCGATGGCGGGCAGGCCGACGTTGACGATCGTGGTGTCCAGGCCGACCAGCAGCATGCTCAGCGCGCAGATCGCCAGCACCGCCCACCGCCGGCGCACGGTCAGGTCGGCTCGCACAGTCAGGGATGTCGTGGCCATCCGCTCACCTCCAGGGTCGGGAAACCTGCCCCGCCATGCTCGGGCCGGACAGACCCCCGGCCCCAGCGGTTTTGCGGAAACCGCAAAGATGGCGGGCATGGAAGCTGACGTGGCGGAACTCCTCGACGGCATCGGGCCCCGGCTGCGCGCGCTGCGCCGCGACCGCGGGCTCACGCTGGAGGCCCTGGCGGCGCAGACCGGCATCTCGGTGAGCAAGCTGTCCCGGCTCGAGTCGGGCAAGCGGCGCCCCACCCTGGAGCTGCTGATCCCGCTGGCCCGCGCCCACCGCGTCGCCCTGGACCAGCTGGTGGCGGCGCCGGCCACCGGCGACCCGCGCGTCCACCTGCGACCCCACCGGCGGCGCCGTGGCGGCGTGGTGGTGCCGCTGACCCAGTATCCGGGGCGGGTCCAGGTCTTCAAGCAGATCCTCGCGCCGCGGGAGCCGAGCCTCGTCACCCACGCCGGCTACGAATGGCTCTACGTCCTCGCCGGCCGGCTCCGCCTGGTCCTCGGTGACCGCGAGTTCACCCTCTCCCCCGGCGAGGTCGCCGAGTTCGACACCGGCGAGCCGCACTGGTTCGGCCCGGCCGGTACGGACACCGTTGAGATCCTGCACCTGTTCGGGCCCCACGGCGACCAGGCAGTCGTCCGCACCGGGCCGTCGGCGCCGTCGTGACCGGCGGCAACTAGACTTCGCCGCCGATGGACGCCGAGCCCGCCCCCGAGACCCGCCCCTGCGCCCACTGTGGACGGGATGTGCCGCAGCGCGCCGGCGCGGGCCGCCCCTTCCGGTACTGCCGGGACAACGACGGCGCCTGCCAGCGGGCGTCGCGCAACTCCCGGATGCGCCACCGCAACGCCCCCGGCCTGCCCGGGCAGGTGGCCCGCACCTGGGAGGCGGTCGACCGGCTCGACCAGATCGTGGAGACCCTCACCGAGGCCCTGCACGCCGAGCTGTCCCCGGCCGGGGTGGAGCGGCAGCTCGCCGAGGTCCGCGCCGAGACGGCCACCCGGGTGGCGGCGGCGCACACCGAACGCGACGAGGCCCGCCGGGACGCCGAGGACGCCGCCGCGGCCGCCGCCCGGGCCCGGCAGGAGGCGCAGGCCGCGCTGGCCGACCGCGACGCCGCCCGGGAGCGGGCCGACCGCGCCGAGACGGCGTCCGCGGCGGCCGACGAGGCGGCCCGCCGCGCCGAGGCGGCCCGGGACGAGGCACGCGGGGAGGCGGGCGCGGCGCAGGCGCTGCGGGTGCAGGCCGAGCGGGACCGCGACGCCGCGCGCCACGAGCTGCGTACCGTGCGGGCCGAACGCGACGGCGAACGGCGGCGGGTGACCGACCTGACCGCTGAACGCGACGCCGCCCGCGCTGACGCCGCGCGGGCCACCCGCTCGGCGGGCGAGGCCCTGGAGCGGGCCGAGGGACTGCGCGCCGAGGCCGACCGGGCCCACGCCGACGCCGAGGCGGCCCGCGCCGAGACCGACCGGGCCCGCGCGGAGGCCGCGGAGGCGCGGCGGGCCGGGCAGGAGGCGACCGAGCAGGCCCGTGCCCACGCCGAGGCGGCACGGCGGTCGGAGCAGGACGCGCAGGCGGCCCGCGACCGGGCCGAGGCCGCCCGGGAGGAGCTGGCGGCCCGGACCGCCGAACGCGACGGCCTCGCCGCGGACCTGGCGGCCGCGCGGCAGGCCGCCGCCGCCGTGGAGGCCCGCGTGGCGGAGCTGACCGCACGGCTGGCCGCGGCCGAGACCGACCGCGACGCCGCCCAGCGGCGCGCCGGTCAGCTCGCCGACCAGGTCAGCGACCTGGCCAGCGCCCTGGCCCGGCTCGGCTCCCGTACCGGCTGACGCGACCCGCGCCGGCGGCCACGGGCTGGGACGGGGCAGCGGGAGACCGCCGCCGGCAAGCATGATCAGGGTGTGGGTAAGACGTACGAGCGCATTGACGGCCGGTTGCGCACCTTCATCGAGGCGCAGCCGATGTTCTTCACGGCCACCGCCCCGCTGGCCGGCGACGGCACCATCAACCTGTCCCCCAAGGGTCTGCGCGGCTCCTTCGCGGTGCTCGACGACCGGACGGTGGCCTACCTGGACTTCGCCGGCAGCAACGCCGAGACCGTGGCGCACCTGCGGGAGAACGGCCGCATCACGCTGATGTGGTGCGCGTTCGACGGCCCGCCGAACATCGTCCGGGTGCACGGGCGGGGCGAGCCGGTGTTCCGCGACGATCCCCGGTGGCCGGAGCTGCTGGCCCATTTCCCCGGTATCGACCCGGGCCCGCACGGCCTGCGGGCGATCGTCGTGGTCCGCGCCGAACTGATCCGCGACACCTGCGGCTACGCCGTGCCGCTGATGACCTACGAGGCCGACCGCGACCTGCACGGGCGGCGGTTCGCCCGGGAGGACGACGAGTCGCTGAGCGCGTACTTCGCGGGCAAGGAGCACGTGGCCACCAGCATCGACGGGCTGCCCGGCCTGCCGCTGCCGCTGCCGCCGACCCCGGCGCGGTGAGCACCGGTCAGTGGATGCCGGCCATCAGGTGCCGGATCTGCCGGGTGAACATCACCGCGGCCAGCCCCAGCACCACCGAGGCCAGGCCGAAGGTCAGGAAGTAGGTCGGCTCGGACCAGCGGTCGGCCAGCCGGGCCACCTGCCCACCGATCGCGTCGCCGACGGCGGTGGCGAGGAACCACAGGCCCAGCATCTGGCTGGCGTACTTCACGGGGGCCAGCTTCGTGGTGGCCGACAGGCCCACCGGGCTCAGCGACAGCTCGCCGGCGACCTGGATGGCGTACACGGCGACCAGCCACCACGGCGAGACCAGGTCGCCGCCGACGGCGGCTTGCGCGGCGGCGGCCATCAGCACGAACGACAGGCCGTTGAGGACCAGGCCGACGGCGAACTTCGTCGGCGTGGAGACCCGGTGGCCGAGCTTGAGCCACAGCGCGGCGGCCAGCGGCGCGCCGATGATGATGAGGATCGGGTTCACCGACTGGAGCCAGGACGCCGGGAAGGTGAAGCCGGCCACGTTCCGGTCGGTCTGGTCCTCGGCGAAGATGTTCAACACCGACCCGGCCTGGTCGTAGATCAGCCAGAACGCGGCGGCGAACAGGAACAGCCACACGTAGGCCTTCATCCGGCTGCGCTCGGTGGCGCTGATCTCCCGGTCGGTCAGGATCCGGGCGAAGTAGGCGATGGTGACCAGCACGGTGACCACGGTGAGCAGGTTGACCACCGTGTCGACGGTGAACAGGCCCACCAGGGCGAGCACGGCCAGCACCACGAGCACCACCACGGTGACCACGGCGATGCGGGTCAGGGCCCGCCGCCGGTCGGCGCCGAGCAGCGGGTCGGCCGGGCGGGCGCCGGCGTCGCCGAGGTTGCCCCGGCCGAGCACGTACTGGAGCACGCCGAAGGTCATGCCGATGGCGGCGGCGCCGAAGCCCAGATGCCAGTTGATCCTCTCGCCGAGGAACCCGGTGATCAGCGGGGCGATGAACGCGCCCAGGTTGATGCCCATGTAGAAGATCGAGAAGCCGGCGTCGCGGCGCGGTGAGTCCCGGTCGTAGAGGTCCCCGACCATGGTGGAGATGTTGGGTTTGAGCAGGCCGGTGCCGAGCACGATGAGGGTCATGCCGGCGAACACGCTCCACCGGGCCGGGATCGCCATCACGTAGTGCCCGGCCGCGATGACCACGCCACCCCAGAGCACGCTGCGCCGCGCGCCGATCAGCCGGTCGGCCACCCACCCGCCGGGCAGCGCCATCAGGTAGACCATGGCGTTGTAGGTGCCGTAGACGGCGTTGGCGGTGGACTCCCCGATGGCCAGGCCCTCATCGGCGACCGACGCGGTCAGGTACAGCACCAGGATGGCGCGCATGCCGTAGAAGCTGAACCGCTCCCACATCTCGGTGAGGAACAGCGTGGACAGCGCCCGCGGGTGACCGAAGAAGGTCTTCCCGCCGGGGGGTCGCACCTCGGCCGGCGCGTCACCGGTCATCGTCACCTCCGCAGGACGTGGAGGCGGTTAACATCCCCGTTGGCAGTCGAAACACTCCACCGATTCGGCCCGGCCGGGGACGACCCCGCCGGGCGGCTGTCATGACCGGCTACTCTTGAGGATCCCGACCCCGCGCCGGGTCATCGGCGTGGCCGGGAATGGGCCGGCGGTGACGGACCGTTACACCTGAAGACCAGCACCACGAACGAGGGGAAGTCGATCATGGGCGAGCGTATGCTGCGCGGTAGCCGGCTGGGCGCAGTCAGCTACGAATCCGACCGCAACACGGAGCTCGCGCCGCGTCAGACCCGCGAGTACCTCTGCGCCAAGGGCCACCAGTTCGAGGTGCCGTTCGCCGTCGACGCCGAGGTCCCGACGACCTGGGAGTGCAAGTTCGACGGCAGCGTCGCCCGCCTGGTCGACGGCAGCGAGCCCGAGCAGAAGAAGGCCAAGCCGCCGCGCACCCACTGGGACATGCTGCTCGAGCGGCGCTCGATCGCCGAGCTGGAGGACATCCTCGCCGAGCGGCTCCAGGAGGTCCGCACCCGCCGCGGTCGCGCCTGAGCATCCGTAACGACACGAAGCGCCCCCGGGATCACCCCGGGGGCGCTTCGTCATGTCTGTCCGGTTCTCACCGGCCGGGTTCGACGATCTCCCCCTCGATGGCCCGGCCCGGCTCGGCCACCGGCGGCTGCTGCGGAGCCGGGGTGGGCTGCGGCGCGCCGCGGCGCACCCGCACCCGGCGCGGCCCGAACAGGTCACCGGCCACCATCGACGACACCCGGCGCTCGGTGGCCCGGCGCACCCCGGCGCCGGCCAGCCGCCGCACCGGCGGCACCAGCAACAGCAGCCCCGCCACGCCGCTGACCAGGCCGGGCAGCGCCAGCAGCAGCGCACCCAGCAGGCCCACCAGGCCATCGGTGACCTGCCGGCCCGGCGGCTGCCCGGACTCCGCGGCGGCCCGGAAGCCGCGCCAGGCCCGCATGCCCTCCCGGCGCAGCAGCACCAGGCCCAGCAGCGAGGCCGCGAACACCAGCAGCACCGCGAACCCGAACCCGACGCCTCGGCCGACCAGGATGAAAACGGTCAGCTCCAGCAGCGCGAGCAGCAGCAGAGCCGGTGGTACGTACTTCAGTCCTCGGCGCATCTCACCTCATCCGCCCGGGGTGTCATCACGCCCCTCCAGCATGACACGCCCGCGCTCACGGCCAGCGGGCCAACGCGGCGGGGCGGCGCGCCGCGGCACGCCGGTCCCGCAACCCCCAGGTGGTGATCCGCCACAGCGCCTCGGCCACGATCAGCGGGCTCATCTTGCTGTCGCCGTGCTCCCGCTCGGCGAACGTGATCGGCACCTCCACCATGCGCACCCCGGCGCGGTGCGCCAGCCGGGACAGCTCCACCTGGAAGGCGTACCCCTGGGACCGCACCGAGGCCAGGTCGATGGCGTCCAGCGCGGCCGCCCGGTACACCCGGTAGCCGCCGGTGGCGTCGGAGACGGGCACGCCGAGCGCGAGCCGCGCGTACAGGTTGCCAGCGCGGGACAGCAGCAGCCGCCGCAGCGGCCAGTTCAGCACCCGCGCGCCGCGGGTCCACCGGGAGCCGATCACCATGTCGGCGTCGCGGGCGGCGTCCAGCAGCGCCGGCAGGTCCTCCGGTGCGTGCGAGCCGTCGGCGTCCATCTCCACCACGGCGTCGTAGCCGCGCTGCCGGGCCCAGGCGAAACCGGCCAGGTAGGCCGCGCCGAGCCCGTCCTTGCCGGGGCGGTGCAGCACGTGCACGTGCGGGTCGGCGCCGGCCAGCCGGTCGGCGATGGCGCCGGTGCCGTCGGGGCTGTTGTCGTCGGCGACGAGGACGTCCACCGCCGGCGCCGCCTCCCGTACCCGGGCGACGATGCGGTGCACGTTGTCGGCCTCGTTGTAGGTGGGGATGACCACGAGGACCCGTCCCACCCCGGGATGGCCGGCCGTGCGCCTGTCGGCTACCACGCCCACGGTGTACCGCCTCCCGCCCCTCGTCCTATTCCGGGTCGGCCTCCCGGCGGCGGCGCAGCACGGCCGCGCCGGCCAGGGCCGCGACGGCGAGCGCCGTGAGGGCCGCTTCCGGCCACACCCCCGCCGTGGTGGCCGGGGTACGCCCGTCGCCGAGCCGCATCTGCCGCACCACCACCGCGGCGGTGTTGAACCCGGTGGCCCCGTCTACCCGCCCGCCCGGGGTAACGAACCCGGACACACCGACCGTGGAGGCCATCAGGGCGGCGCGACCGTGCTCGACGGCGCGCAGCCGGACCATGGCCAGCTGCTGGCGGGCCTCGGCCGCGTCGAAGGTGGCGTTGTTGGTCTGCACCACGAGCAGCTGCGCGCCGCCGGTGACGGTGTCCCGGACGACGCCGTCGTAGGCGACCTCGAAGCAGATCACGTCTCCGAGGGTGGCGGGGCCGGCGTCCAGCACGCCCGGGGTGCTGCCGGGGACGAAGTCGGAGCGGATCCGGTCGACCTCGGAGCTGACCATCCGGGCGATCTCGCGCAGCGGCACGTACTCGGCGAACGGCACGGGGTGGCGTTTGACGTAGAGCTGGTCGAGGTCGGGGCCGCTGCCGGGGCGCCACAGCAGGCCGGCGTTGCGGACCTGGCCGTCGCCGGGGCCGAGCAGCACGGCGCCGACCAGGATCGGCGCGCCGATCGCGTCGGCGGCCTGGGAGATCCGCTCGCCGGCGCCGGGGTTGCGCAGCGGGTCGATGTCGCTGGAGTTCTCCGGCCACACCACCAGGTCGGGGTGGCGTTGCGTGCCCGCCGCGACCTGTTCGGCCAGTTTCAGGGTGGCGTCGACGTGGTTGTTCAGCACCGCCTGCCGCTGGGCGTTGAAGTCCAGCCCGAGGCGGGGCACGTTGCCCTGGACGATGGCGACGGTGACGGTGTCGCCGCCGCCGCGCACCCCGACCGGCACGGCGGTGCCGGCGGCGAACACCGCGGCCAGGGCGGCGGCCAGACCGGCGACCGGCCGCCACAGCCCGTCGGGGCGGCGCCAGTCACGCCAGGCGAGGGCGAGCAGGATCCCGCCGGCGAGGGCCACGGCGAAGGTGACCAGCGGGGCGCCGCCGAGCGCGGCCAGCCGCAGCAGCGGGGAGGTGTCCTGGCTGAACGCCAGCCGCCCCCACGGGAACCCGCCGAACGGGGTGCGGTCGCGCAGCGCCTCCTGCCCCACCCACAACACGGCGGTGACCAGCGGCCACGCCGCGCGGTGCCGGTCGGCCAGCGGGGACACCCAGGCGGTGGCGGCGCCCAGCAGCGCCAGGTAGGCGGCCTGGAGCAGGGACAGCAGCAGCCACGGCAGGTAGCCGGTGTGCAGGTTGGTCCACTCCAGCAGCGGCGCGAACAGCGCCACCCCGGCGAGGAAGCCCAGCGCGGCGCCGGCGCGCAGCCGCCGCCGGTGCACGGCGGCGGCGAGCAGCGCCACACCGACCGGGGCGAGGGGCCACAGCCCGTACGGGGGGAGGGCGGCCAGCAGCGCCAGACCGGCCAGCAGGGCCGCCGGGACGGCCAGTTTCAGCGGCAGCGGCCGCCCGCCGGCGCCGGGGCGTGCCCCGCCGGTGGCACGGGTCTCTTCCCGGTCGAGCGTCGTCACCGGCACCTCACCACGATCACGCGCCGAAGGCTACCCGGCGGACCCGGCCGCCGGCCCGTGCGGGCCCGCTCATTCGGGCAGCCTGATCACCGGCAGGTCGTCGGCGCCGTAGCGGGCCTCGCCGGTGAGGATCGGGGCGTCGTGGTCGAGGCAGGCCAGCACGGTCGCGGCCAGGTCGGCGCGCCCGGTGAAGCCCCGCCAGTACGCCAGTTCCTGCCACGCCCCGCCGTGGGTGGGCAGGACGGCGCAGGCGTCGAGGGCGAGCAGCCGGCGCAGGGCCGCCCGGTCCTTCGGGTCGTCGACGGCCGTGTACGCCTCGGCGGCGGCGACCGCGGTCACCCCGAAGCGCACCCCGTCGGCGATCACCTCGTGCAGCGTCTCCCCCACGTGCACCGATCCGGCCACGTACGCCAGCAGCGCCGACCGGTCGAGCACCAGCCGCACGGGCGGGCCGTCGGGGTCGCTCACGCGGCGGTGACCCGGCCGGCGGGGTCCTCGCCGGCGGCGGCCTGCCGCACCCGCTCCCGGATCGCCTGGTAGCGCTCGGCCGGCCAGGCCACGTCGACGGCGGCGCGGGCCGCCCGCGCCCGGGCGACGCCCTCCTCGGTGACGGCGACACCCTGGTGGGCCAGTTCGGCGTCGAGAGCCTCCCGGCGCATGAGGGCCCGCGCGGCGTGCACGAGGAAGGCGCTGGCGTTGGGTTCCCGTTCGAGGCGTTCGGCGACGTCCGGCGGGACCGAGATCGACAACTTCCGCACCGCTCCGGTCATACCGAACAGCGTAACCGGTGGCACCGCCGGGGCCGGGGGTTCGGCGGACATGAAAATCGGGGCGCGGCTCGCGCCGCGCCCCGATGCTCCCAGGCCCTTCCCGGCCGGTGGGGCGAGGACGATCGGCGCCGACCTTCGGACCGACCCGACGTGGACTGGCTGCCCCCGCCTGGCCGTTGTCTACTGGCCGTGCCTCTCACCCTGCCCGTACACCGGTAACCGCGGCCGGTTCGCGCCGCCCCGCCGACCCCCGCCCGCTGGACCTGGCCGCCGCAACCTTCCGGTCGCTCGGCCAGCGGACGAAGGGACGAAGCGAACAACAGCCGCTTCCCGTGGTAGGACTCAAAGACGGTACGGCGTCCACCCCCGCCGCTGTCAACCCATCCGGGCCTGTCGTGTGTTGCGACACGGCGTGTCGCGTCGGCGCGTCTCGATACGAACGCCGGTTTCCGCAGGGCTCTCCCCTCCATCTCGTCGGGTTGCGCCCGGCTCGCGCCGGCGCCGGGCGGTCACGCGTCGCGCTGGTGCGCGGCCCGGTACTGCTCGTCGGGCAGCGGCTCCAGCCAGGTGGTGGGGTCCTGCCCGCCGGGCAGCGCCTCCAGCATGGCCAGGTGGCTCATGAACGTGTTCTCGGTGGCGCCGTGCCAGTGCTCCTCACCGGGCGGGCAGATGACGGTGTCGCCGGCGCGGATGCGCAGCACCGTGCCGTCGCGGGTGCCGACCAGCCCCACGCCCTCGGTGACGTGCAGGGTCTGCCCGACGGCGTGGGAGTGCCAGTGGGTGCGGGCGCCCGGGGTGAAACGCACCAGGGCCACGGTCATCCGCGACGGCTCGGTGCCGTTGTAGACGGGGGTCAGGTAGACGTCCCCGGTGAAGTTCTGGGCGGATGTCTTGACGGTGGGGTTGACGGGCTTGAGTTCCATCGGCGCTCCTTTGCGGTGCGTGGGCCGGTCACGGGCGCAGCAGGGCCTTGATCGCATCAGTTCCGGCAGGAACCCGCCGTACGGGTGCGGGGCCGCCGTGCAGGTGCGCCAGGGACCAGAACAGCTCCATGCCGGGCACGGCCACGTCGTGGGTGACGCCGACGAACCCGACGTGCCCGCCGGCGCGGGCCGCGTGGATGGCCTGCATCATCGACTCCTGCGTGCCGACCGCCTCGATCGGTGACCGTTTGACGAGTTCCCCGGTCGGGTTCCAGGTAACTCCCTGCCGGCGCCGGCAGGGAGTTACTGGTGGGGGGTGTACCGGCGGTACACCTGTGCGGCTCGCGGGTGACGCTCTCAGGCCCCGGCGAGGTGGCGGCGCAGCAGCCCGGCCGCCGCACCCGGATGGTCGGCGGCGAGCAGCCCACCGGCGGCCAGGACGTAGTCCACGTCGACGACGGCCCGCGCGGCCCGCGGCAGCGGCCACCCGCCGGCGTGGTCACCGAGGACCGCCGCCAGCACCCCGGCGGCGTCGCCGGGCGCGGCATGCCGAAGCACCCCGCCGGACCCGACCATCAGCTTGACGTCGCGCAGGTCCCGGCCGGCGCGCTCTCCCGTGGCGGCGCCCCGGGCGTGCCGGCGCAGCGCCACCGTCGCGGCGAGCGCGGCGATACGCCGGTCGGCGGCCCGGTCGGCGTCGTCGGCGGGCAGGAAACCGGGGTCGCCGGCGCGCACCGCCGCCGCCGCGGCCAGGCCGTCGGCCTCGCCGGGCGCGAGGAGGCGTTCCTCGGCGGCGGCGCGAACCACGCCGGGGGCGCTCCACCGCATGCCGAGGTCCCCCTCGACGGTGCGCGCCCGCCACAGCGTCCCGGCGACCTCCTGGCTGGGGCCGCTGTCCCGCTCGTCGGGGGTGAGCACCGAGTACACGTCGGTGGTGGCGCCGCCGACGTCGACCACGGCCAGGTCCCCGCCGAGGGCGTCGGCGAGGACCTCCACGCCGGTGAGCACCGCGTCGGGGGTGGCGGCGCGCACCAGCCGGGCGAACCGGCCGCCGCGGGACAGCTTCTTGCCGCCGATGACGTGCCGCAGGAACACCTCCCGGATCGCGGCGCGCGCCGGCGCGGGCGCGAGCACCCCGATGCGCGGCAGCACGTTGTCCGCGGCGGTGACCGGCACCTTCGCCGCCGCGAGCAGGGCGTGCAGGTCGTCGCGGACGTCGGCGTTGCCGGCGAGCACCACCGGCACCCGCCAGCGCGCCCGCGCCAGCCGGGTGGCGTTGTGGGTGAGGGTGTCGGCGTCACCGCCGTCGGTGCCGCCCACGAGCAGCACCACGTCGGGGCGGGCGGCGCGCAGCGCGGTCAGGTCGGCCTGACCGAGCCGCCCGGCGGCCACGTGCACCACGTTCGCCCCGGCGGACAACCCGACCCGCCGGCCCGCCTGCGCGGTCACGAGGGGCTCGTAGCCGATGACCGCCAGCCGCAGCCCACCGCCGGCCGACGAGCAGACGTACCACGGCAGGTCACGGGCGGCCAGGCCGGCGGTGGCGGCGCCGACCGCGGCGTCCAGGCCGTGCAGCACGTCCGTGCGCACGGTGGTCGGCGCGGCCGCCGCGGCGACCAGGCGGCCGCCGTCGAGGTCGACCACCGCGGCCTTGGTGTACGTCGACCCGACGTCGGCGCAGACGGCGAGGTTCACGCGCCGCCGTCCTTCGTTCGCGCGCTCACGCGCAGCTGTCCTTCGTTCGCGACTGCCGGGCTCGCAAACCCGGCTCACTCCCCGCGCTCACGCCGATGGCGGGACGACGACCGTGCCGGTCGCGGTGACCGCCACGATCGGCTCGGGAAGCACCTCGGCGGCGGACTCGCCCTTGTCGGGGCGGCCCCGGCACACCACCCGGGCGGCGAAGTCGATGGTGCGGCTGCGGGTGCCGACCCGGGTGACGGTGGCGATCACCTCCAGCACGTCACCGGCCTTCATGGGGGCCTTGAACTGCACGTCGGAGTAGGAGGCGAACAGCCCCTCGTCGCCGTCGGTGCGGATGCACACCTCCGTGGCGACGTCCCCGAACAACCCCAGCGCGTACGCCCCGTCGACGAGGTTGCCCGCGTAGTGGGCGTGGGAGTACGGCACGTACCGGCGGTGGGTGACGGTCAGGCCGACCCGGGGATCGCTCATGCTCTCGCCTTCTTGTCCGTGATCAGGGCGTGGACCAGGTAGCTGGCGACCTCGCCGGGGGTGGTGCCGCGGCCGAAGATCCGGTCGACGCCCAGCTCCCCGGTCATGGTCTCGTCGAAGCGGGGGCCGCCGACGATCAGCAGGGGCCGCCGGCCGGCGGGCAGGGCCTCCCGGAACGCGGCGGACATCTCCCGCGTGTTGTGCAGGTGCGCGTCGCGCTGCGTGACCACCTGGGAGACGAGCACGGCGTCGGCCTTCTCCCGCCGGGCCGCCTCCACAAGCTCCGGCACACTCACCTGCGCGCCCAGGTTGGTGACCTTCAACTCCCGGTAGTACTCCAGGCCCTTCTCCCCCGCGATCCCCTTGACGTTGAGGATCGCGTCGATGCCCACGGTGTGCGCGTCGGTGCCGATGCACGCGCCCACCACGGACAGCTTGCGCCGCAGCCGCTGCTTCACCACCGTGTTGACCTCCTTGGCCGACAGCAGCGGGAAGTCCCGTTCCACCACCTGCACCTTGTCCAGGTCCACCAGGTGGTTCACCCGGCCGTAGACGACGAAGAAGGTGAACCCGTCGCCCATCTGCTTGGCGTGCACCAGCATCGCCGGGTCGATGCCCATCTTGTTGGCCAGCTGCACCGCCGCGCCCTCGGCGCGCTTGTCGTGCGGCACCGGCAGCGTGAACGACACCTGCACCATGCCGTCGCCGGTCGTGTCCCCGTACGGCCGGACGATCTTCTTCTCCGTCATGCCGCCTGCTCCAGGATGTCCGTGGCCGGGTTGTAGTAGTCGGCCTCGTGCTTCGCCACACCGTCGAGGCCCTTGCCCCGGTCCGCGGGCCGCTTCATGATCCCGAACGTGCCCTCCGCGATCGCGGTCAGCAACGACTGGTCACCGATGCGCTCCAGCAGGTCGACAGCCTCACCGAGCACCCGGTGGGCGCGCTGCTGGATGAACCCGCCCGGCGCGGGCACGAAGTCCTCGTGCAGCCCGCCCGCGGCGCCCAGCACGTACCGGACGTTCTGCAGGGCGATGTCCCGGTCCGACAGCCACGGCGTCACCACCGCCTCGGTCATCATCCCCACCAGCAGGATGCCCTGACCCGTCATCGTGCCCACCAGGTTGAAGAACCCGTCGAGCAGGTTCCCGCGGAACACGTCACCGGTCATGTGCTTCGTCGGCGGCATCCACTTCAGCGGCGCGTCCGGGAACAACTCCCGCGCCAGCAGCGCGTGCGCCAGCTCCAGCCGGAACGACTCCGGCACATCCGGGTTGATCTCGAACGCGTGCCCCAGCCCGAGCTGCCAGTCCGCCAGCCCCGCCTCGTGCGCGAAGTACTCGTTGAGCAGCTGCGACACCGTGACCGTGTGCGCCTCGTCCACCGCGTCGGCGGTGGTCAGGTAGTTGTCCTCACCGGTGTTGATGATGATCCCCGCGCGGGCGTGCACCTGCCGGGAGAACCGCTGGTCGACGAACGTGCGGATCGGGTTGATGTCGCGGAACAGGATCCCGTACATCGAGTCGTTGAGCATCATGTCCAGCCGCTCCAGGCCCGCCAGGGTGGCCATCTCCGGCATGCACAGACCCGAGGCGTAGTTCGTCAACCGCACGTACCGGCCCAGCTCCCGCGACGACTCGTCCAGCGCCGCCCGCATCAGCCGGAAGTTCTCCTGCGTCGCGTACGTGCCGGCGAAACCCTCCCGGGTGGCGCCCTCGGGCACGTAGTCCAGCAGCGACTGCCCGGTCGACCGGATCACCGCGATGATGTCCGCCCCGGCCCGCGCGGCGGCCTGCGCCTGCGGGATGTCCTCGTAGATGTCCCCGGTCGCCACGATCAGGTAGATCCACGGCCGCTGCTTCGGATCCCCGTGCCGCTTCACCAGGCGGTCCCGCTCGACCCGCCGCCGGTCGATCTGCCGCACCCCCGCGGCGACCGCCTTGCGGGCCGCCCGCCGGGCGGCCGTGGCCGCCTTGCCGGTGGGCTGCGTGAACCGCACCGACCCCGCCGCGGCCTTCTGCGCCAGCAGCGTCACATCGGCGATCTGCTCCCGCGCGAGCGCGTCGAACACCGGCACCGCCACCCCGTGCCCCAGACCGACGTCGGCCACCACCGCGTCCACCAGCCGGTTCACCCACGGGATGCCGTCCGGGTCCGCGCCGGTCACCCCGGCCAGCCGCAGCACCGCCCGCTCCACCGACACGGTGGTGTGGCTGCGCGCCAGATCCACCACCGGCTGCCCGGCGCGGCGCGCCAACTCCCGCGCCCGCGCCACCAGCGCCGGATCCAGCCCAAGCTTGCTCGTCACGAAACGCCTTCCTGATAGATCACGTCACCGCGCAGCACCGTGGCCCGGCACACCGGCAGCGGCGTCGGATCGTCCGCGCCGCGCGCCTCCGGGTCCTCGGCCTGCAACACCGGAAGCCCCCGCTCCACACCGGCCGGCGTCTCCCACACCGCGAACGTCGCCGGCGCGCCCAGCGCCAGGACCCCCTCGTTGTCCAGGTGCACGGCCCGCCACCCACCGCGGGTGTGCGCGGCGAACGCCGCCCGCACACTCATCCGCTGCACCGGGTTGTGGTGCGCCGCCGCCGCCCGCACCGACCCCCACGGGTCCAGCGGCGTCACCGGCGAATCCGACCCGAACGCCAACGCCACACCCACCCCGTGCATGGCGCCCATCGGGTTCGACTCCAGCGACCGGGCAAGGCCCAGCCGCGACTCGTACATCCGGCCCGCGCCACCCCACAACCGGTCGAACGCCGGCTGCATCGACGCCACGATCCCGTACTCCACGAACCCGGCGATCAACCGCTTGCTCATGATCTCCGCGTGCTCGATCCGGTGCCGGGCCGCCCGCAACCGGTCCACGCCCACCTTCTGCGCCGCCTGCGCGAAACCCTCCAGCACCGTGCCGATCGCCGCGTCCCCGATCGCGTGGAAACCGCCCTGCAACCCGTGCGCCGCGCAGTCCAGCAGATGGTCACGCACCTGCTCGGCGCTCACGTACCCGTGCCCGCACGCCCCCGGCTCCCCGTCCAGGTACGCCGCCGACACGTGCGCCGTGCGCGAGCCCAGCGCCCCGTCGGCGAACAGGTCACCGCCCGCGCCGACCGCGCCCAGCTCCCGGGCCTTCGCGGCGCCCAGCAGCTCACCCCAGTACCCGTACACCTCCGGCACCCCGGCCCCCGAGATCGCCAGCAGCCCGGTGAAGTCCTCCTCGTCGGAGATGTCCGGACCGCCGCACTCGTGCACCGCCGCGATGCCCAGCGACGCCGCGTGCGCCAGAGCCCGCCGCTGCGCCGCCACCCGCTGCGCCCGCGTCACCGACGCGAACGCCGCCGCCCGCACCACATGGTGCGCGTCCCGCCGCAGCCAGCCCGACGCGTCGAAACCGGCAGCGCCCGCCGCGTCCGGGCAGGCCGCCAGCAGCGCCGCCGACACCAGCGCCGAATGGATCGACGCCTGCGACAGGTACACCTTGCGGCCCCCCGCCGCCCGGTCCAGCGCCGCCGCGTCCGGCAGCGTCTTGTCCGACCAGTTGGACTCGTCCCATCCGTGTCCGAGCACCACGGCGTCGGCCGGCAGCTCGGCGGTGAACGCCGCCACGGCCTCGCACACCGAACCCGCCGACCAGGTACCCGACAGGTCCAGCCCCGACAGGGCCAGCCCGGTGTCCGTGGCGTGCACGTGCGCGTCCACGAACGCCGGCGTCACCAGCGCCCCGCCCAGCTCCACCACCCGGTCGGCGGCCGGCGCGTCGCCGTCGGCACCCAACCAGGCGATCCGCCCGTCACGCACCAGCAACGCCGTCGCGCTCGGGTCGGCGGGACAGTGCAGCACTCCGCCGCGGTACAAGGTCGAGGGGTTCGTCATGATGCTCAGTCTGCCGCCAGGCGGGCCTCGAACAGACGACGCACCCCCGGCTCGCCGCGCAGCAGGTCCAGCGCCAGCTCCGCGTGCCCCGGCACGTACCCGTTGCCCACCAGCATGGTCACATCCGCGGCCAGGCCCTCCGCGCCCAGCGCCGCCGCCGCGAAGCTCGTCGCCATCGAGAAGAAGATCACCGTGCCGCCGTCCTCGGTCGCCAGGACCGCCCCGTGCTCGCAGCCCGGCACGTCCACGCAGACCACCGTCACGTCCGCCGGGGCGCCCAGCGCCGTCGTCACCGCCGTGGACAGCCCCACCGGGTCGCGGGCGTCGGCCAGCGCCACCACATCGGCCAGGCCGGCCGCTTGCAGCGCGTCGCGCTCCGCCGCCACCGGCACCACCCCGACCGTACGGCCGGCGCCCGCCCGCCGCGCCGCCGCCAGGGACAGCGAACCGCTCTTGCCGGCCCCGCCGATCACCGCCACCGTCACCGGACGCCGGTCCTCCTCGCGGCCGCGCCGCGCCACCTGCTCGGCCACCACCCGCGCGGTCAGCGCCGGCGCCCCGCACACGTCCAGCACCGCCAGCGACAGCTCCGGGTGCAGGTCACCCGGCAGCACCGCGGCGATCGACCGGGCGAACAGGATCGCGTAGCCGTCGCACGGCACCTGCTCGCTGCGCCCGTCCCAGCGCGCCAGCCCGTCGAGGATCGTCAGCGGGGTCAGCGTCAGCGACACCAGCGTGGCCACCCGGTCACCCGGCCGCAGGCCCAGCGGGGACCGCTTCCCGGCCTCCTCCACCGTGCCGATCAGCATGCCGCCGGAGCCGGTGACCGGGTTCTGCATCTTCCCCCGGGTCGAGATGATCTCCAGCACCTCGGCGCGGACCTTCTCCCCGTCGCCGCCGTGCTTCTCCGACAGCTGCCGGAAGCTCGCCGCGTCCAGGTTCAGCCGCTCGACTCGGATCCGCACCTCGTTCGCTGCGATCCGCGGGTCGGCGTCCAGCCGCCACGCCGCCTGCGGCAGCACCCCCGCCGGTTCCACGACTCGGTGCAGACCCACCGGTGACGTCACGCCGACCCCCTATGTCCAGCCGCCCGAAACCCCGGTCAGGGCTCGCGTCGCGGGAAAACTTCCGGCAGACTAATTTCTTCACGGGATATTTTCCAGTAGCCTTCGGGATCGCTGATCACCCGCACCACACCTCAGGAGGGGCCGTGACCCAGACCCAACCGGTTGAGACCATCCCTCAGCCCCGTCACGCCCCGGTCGCCGTACCGACCGCCGGGCAGCCGTACGAATACCGCCGCAGCCCCCTGGTCGAACCCGACTGGACCCGCTTCCCCGGCTGGCGCCACGTCACCCGCGAGCAGTGGGAGAACGCCCAGTGGCAGCGGGTCAACTGCGTCAAGAACATCAAGCAGCTGCGCACCCTCCTGGGCGACCTCGTCGACGAGACCTTCTACGCCGACCTCGAGGCCGACCAGAAGGCCCTGGCCACCATGTCCATGCTGGTGCCCCCGCAGATGCTCAACACCATGGTGCCCTTCGAGCCCATGACCACCGAGGCGCTCCTCGCCGACCCGATCCGCCGCTACATGATCCCCGTCGCCTCCGACCGGCGCACCGACTGGCCCTCGCACCCCTACGCCAGCCGCGACAGCCTCCACGAGCACGACATGTGGGTCGCCGAGGGCCTCACCCACCGCTACCCCACCAAGGTCCTCGCCGAGCTGCTCTCCACCTGCCCGCAGTACTGCGGACACTGCACCCGCATGGACCTCGTCGGCAACTCCACCCCCGCCGTCGACAAGCTGAAGCTCACCCTCAAGCCCGTCGACCGCTACGACGCCCACATCGCCTACCTCAAGGCCCACCCGGGCGTCCGCGACGTCGTCGTCTCCGGCGGCGACGTGGCCAACGTGCCGTGGAAGAACCTCGAGTCCTACCTCATGCGGCTGCTCGAGATCGAGACCATCCGCGACATCCGCCTCGCCACCAAGGCCCTCATGGGCCTGCCCCAGCACTGGCTCCAGGCCGACGTCGTCGAGGGCCTCGAACGGGTCGCCCGCACCGCGTCCCGACGCGGCGTCAACCTCGCCATCCACACGCACGTCAACCACCGGCAGTCGATCACCCCGCTGGTCGCCCGGGCCGCACAGACCGCCCTCGACGTCGGCGTCCGCGACGTGCGCAACCAGGGCGTTCTCATGCGCGGCGTCAACGCCACCAGCGCCGACCTGCTCGACCTCTGCTTCGCCCTCCAGGGCGAGGCCGGCATCCTGCCGTACTACTTCTACATGTGCGACATGATCCCCAACGCCGAGCACTGGCGGGTCCCCGTCTGGCACGCCCAGCAGCTCCAGCACGACATCATGGGCTACCTGCCCGGCTACGCCACGCCCCGGATCGTCTGCGACGTCCCCTTCGTCGGCAAGCGCTGGGTGCACATGCTCACCGAGTACGACCGCGAACGCGGCATCTCCTACTGGACCAAGAACTACCGCACCTCGATCGAGTCGGCCGACCTCGAAGCGCTCGACAAGCGCTACGCCTACTACGACCCGATCGACACCCTGCCGGAGACCGGCCAGGCCTGGTGGACCGCCCACCGCAACGACTGACCCGCGCCACCCCGTCGCCCCCGCGAGCCACCCGGCCGCGGGGGCGACGCGCATCCGGCCCCGTTTAGCCGCCGCCGGCGCGGCCCTTACCGCACACGGCGGCAGGCCCCCGGATCGCTCCAGGGGCCCGCCGCCTCGCGGATCACTTGTCGAACGCGTCACGGACGTTGCGTCCGGCCTCCTTGACGTTCTGCCCGGCCTGCCGCGCCCGGGCGGCACTCTGCTCGCTGGCGCCCTCGGCCCGCAACCGCTCGTTGTCGGTGGCGTCGCCGATGCGCTCCTTGGCCATGCCGGCCATCTCCTGGGCCCGGCTCTTCGCCTTGTCGGTGAAGCTCATCCCGCCTCCTCGGCTCGTTCGGGCTTCCGCCGGTTGCGTCCCCGGCGCCGGTGTGCCCAAACGCTGTGCGGGTGGGCACACCCTGTATAGGCATCCTAGGAAGATAGGTTGAGAGGAAGGGCTCTCGCTGCCCGGCCCGGGCCGCCGGACCGTGATTGACTGGGCTCGTGAGCGAGATCCTGCTGATCCGGCACGGCGAGACCACCTGGAGCGCCAGCCGCAGGCACACCTCGTACACCGATCTGGAGCTGACCCCCGACGGCGAGCGGCAGTCCCAGGCGCTCGCCGCGGCCCTCGCCGGCCGGCGCTTCGCCCGGGTGCTGTCCAGCCCCCGGCAGCGCGCGACCCGCACCGCCCACCTCGCCGGGCTCACCGTCGACGCCACCGATCCCGACCTGGCCGAGTGGAACTACGGCGCCTACGAGGGGCGCACCACCGCGGACATCCACGAGGAGAACCCCCGGTGGAACATCTGGACCGACGGCTGCCCCGACGGGGAGTCCCCCGCCGAGGTCGGCGCCCGGCTCGACCGGGTGCTCGAACGGGTCGCCCCGCTGCTGGAGTGCGGCAGCGTCGCGCTCGTCGGCCACGCGCACAGCCTGCGGGTGCTCGGTGCACGCTGGATCGGCCTGCCGCCGTCCGCGGGCGGGCTGCTGCGGCTGGACACCGCCACCGTCAGCGTGCTCGGTCACGAGCACGGCCGGCGGGTCATCCTGCGGTGGAACCAGCCGGTGCCGCAGACGGACCCGGACGGCAGCGACCGGGCGGCCCGGCACTGAACCCCGGCGGCCCGCCACTCCCCCGCCAGACACACGATCGGCTCCGGTCCGGCGTCGATGCCGGACCGGAGCCGATCAGTGCCGGTCAGAGGTAGCGCGCAGCCTCGTCGAGGAAACGCTGCGCGTACCGGTCCGCCGGGATGTCCCCGAGGTAGTACCTCTTGAGGTCACGGCGGGTGCCGGCGAGGGGGTCCCCGCCGAGGAGGTCGTCGAGGGCGGCGTCGAGCCCCTGCACCCGGCCGCCGTGCGCGTCGATCACGTAGGCCGCCCGAGCGAGCGGGAACGCCTCCGGGAACTGAGCCGCCGACGTCGAGACGGCGACCATCACGAAGGGCTTCTCCGAGTACAGGTAGTCCGCCACCACGCTCGAGACGTCCGACACCATGGCGTCCGAGGCGTTGAAGCAGTCGGCGACCGTCATCGTGACCTCCGCCTCGGCGCCGAAGACGTGCGGCCGCCCGTTCGTCCGCCGGTCGTCGGCCAGCAGCGCCCGGATCCGCTCCGACTCGCGGGCCAGCTCCGCCGACCGCTTCGTGTACGGATGCGGCCGGAAGACGACGCTGCACCCGCGGGCGATGAGCGCCTTGACGATGTCGTAGCCGGCGAGCAGCGACGAGTAGTTGGAGTCGGCGTAGAAGCCGGCCCACGTCGGGGCGTAGAGCACCCGGGGGTGGGCGATCGAGGAGATCGGCGCGGTGGCGATGGCGACGTTCTCCACCTGCGGGCGGCCGACGATGGTGAACATCTCCGCGGGCATGCTCACGCCGTTGGCCGCGAACCGGTCGATCGCGGCCTGGCCCGCGACGAAGTTCTTGTCGTAGATCCGGAAGACCGGGTTGTGACTCGGCACCTTGTCGCTGTCGCCGTGGTTGAGCTGGATGTGCTTCAGGTTGGTGTACCGGATGACGTGGTTGTTCACCGTCGCGGTGTTCACGTAGAAGGCCGCCCGCAGCGACGGGGCGATGACGTCGTCCAGCTGGTTCAGGCCCATCCGCATGACGACCGGGACCTTGGTGAGGGCCACGACCTCGTCGAAGTTGGTCTGGTTGCGCACCAGCACGAAGAACTTCCGGCCGAGGCGCTCCAGGTAGGGCAGCCACATGGCGAGCTGGTAGGCGGTGCCGGCGGGTGCGTTCCAGTGCACGAGGAACGCCGGCTCGTAGGCGGTCAGCGCGGCGTGCAGCTTCTTCTCGCGGCCACGCCGCGCCCGCACCGCCCGCACCCCCTGCAACCCCGTGAACAGCGTGACCCCGAGCGCCGCGACCGCCACCGCCAGCGCGACCCACCCGACGACGCCGGTGAACGCGCAGACCAGCGCCACGAGCACCGCGGCGCCGTTGGCCGGCGTCACCCGGCCCGAGTCCGGGCCGCGGCTCGGCTGCGAGCCGATACCGGGCAGGTTGGCCGAGACGGGATAGACGGCCTCGTACAGGGACGCCAGCAGCGGTTCGCTGAGAATCGCCAGGCCCGCGACGGCGACACCGACGGCCAGGATCGGATCGAGATCGCCGTGGACCGCGCCGAGCAGGTACGCGCAGGCGAGCAGGAGGACCCGCGCCACGACGGAGGTGCCGACGGCCACCGAACCGGCGCGCCACGTCCAGGCCAGCAGACCGAGCGCGATGACGGCCGGGGCGAGCGCCCAGAGACGGGAGCCTCCCACCGCTGCCAGCAGCAGGGCGGCGAGGGCCGCCACCTCGGCCGTCAGGGCGGGCACTCGCGCGCCGGCCGCCGATGTCCGCGCCTCCGTCAGCCATCCGCTGAGCCGGGACCGGCCCGGCTTCGCCGCGGTCATCGCCCGAGCCCCATCGACGACAGGCCGTTCCACCGCAGCCGACTCGCCCGACCCCGGCATGTCGCCAGCAGGTTCTGTTGCAACGCCAACTCCTTCTCCCCACGTGCTGAACCCGCCCCGCGAGCCCTCGCGGCTCGGTGAACGGTGGGTTCACAGTAGGCGAAGCGCAGGGGCGGGCCGTCACGTCCCCGCCGCCGCGACCGCACGTTCCCGGCCCGGCGGCGTCCACGCCCGCGGGCGGCGGAATCGGTCGTCGGGCGCGGAGCGTGGTCGATCCGCCGGTGGCCCCCGGCTCAGCCGATGCCGCGGAGCCGGGGCTGATCCACCGGGTCCGGGCCGACCTTCGGTGGCCGGTGCTCGTAGGGGGTGGAGAGCACGACGGTCGTCCGGGTGGTGACGTTCGCGGCCGTGCGGATCTCCTGCAACACCCGCTCCAGGTCCGCCGGGCTTGCCACCCGCACCAGCAGCAGGTAGAAGTCCTCCCCGGCCACCGAGTAGCACGAGTCGATCTCCGGAAGGTGGGCCAGCCGTTCCGGGGCGTCGTCCGGCTGCGAGGGGTCGAACGGCCGGATCGCCACGAACGCGGTCAGTGGCAGCTCCAGCGCCTCGAACGAGACGCGGGCCGTGTATCCCTTGATGACACCGCGCTGCTCCAGCCGGCGGACCCGCTGGTGCACGGCCGACACCGACAGCCCCACCTTCTCGGCGAGGTCCGTGTACGACAGCCGACCGTCCCCGGTCAGTGCGGCGACGATGGCGCGGTCGATCTCCTCCACGCGGTGCAACCTACCTGGAAAAGCGCTCCCACGCCGCACCCGGCCCGCCGTCGTGACGCTGCGCGGGCCGGGTCGTCGCACCGGGTCGATCAGCCCTTGGCCAGGGCCCGGGAGATGACCAGCCGCTGGATCTGGTTGGTGCCCTCGACGATCTGGAGCACCTTCGCCTCGCGCATGTACCGCTCGACGGGGTGGTCGGCGACGTAGCCGGCGCCGCCGAGCACCTGCACGGCGTCGGTGGTCACCCGCATCGCCATGTCGGTGGCGAACAGCTTCGCCTTCGCCGCCTCGATCGAGTACGGGCGGCCGGCGTCGCGCAGCCGGGCCGCGGCCAGCGTGAGCGCGCGGGCGGCGGAGATCTGGGTGGCGTGGTCGGCCAGGGTGAAGCCGAGCCCCTGGAAGTCGACGATCGGCCGGCCGAACTGCTGGCGCTCCCGGGCGTAGCCGACGGCGTAGTCCAGGGCGGCCTGGGCGAGGCCGACCGCGCAGGCGGCGATGCCGAGCCTTCCTGAGTCCAGCGCCGACATGGCGATGGTGAAGCCCGCGCCCTCGCCGCCGATGAGCCGGTCGGCCGGCACCCGGGCGTCGTCGAAGGCGATCTGGGCGACCGGGGAGGCGTGCAGGCCCATGGTCCGCTCGGCGGCCTGGGGGTGGATGCCCGGGGTGTTCCGGTCGGCCAGCAGGCAGGAGATGCCCTTCGGGCCGGGGCCGCCGGTGCGGCAGAAGATGTTGTAGAAGTCGGCGACCCGGGCGTGGGTGATCCACGCCTTGGTGCCGGAGACGACGTAGTCGTCGCCGTCGCGGACGGCCTTCGTGGTCAGGGCCGCGGCGTCGGAGCCGCCCTGCGGCTCGGACAGGCAGTAGGCACCCAGCAGCTCGCCGCCGATCATGTCGGGCAGCAGCTTGCGCTGGGCGTCGGTGCCGAACTGGGCGACCGGGTAGCAGGACAGGGTGTGCACGCTGACCGCTTCGGCGACGGCGAGCCAGCGGCTGGCCAGGATCTCCAGCACCTGGAGGTAGACCTCGTACGGTTGGGCGGCGCCGCCGTGCTCCTCGGCGTACGGCAGGCCGAGCAGGCCGGCCCGGCCCAGGGTGCGCAGCACCTCGCGGGGGAACTCGGCGCGCTCCTCGAAGCCGGCGGCCTTCGGGGCTAGTTCCCGGTCGGCGAGTTCGGTGGCGAGGTCCAGCAGGTCGTGGGCCTCGTCGGTGGGGAGGATCCGGTCGACAGTCATAGCGCGATGAGCTCCGTGGGGGTGGTGTTGAGCCGTTGCCCGCCGTCCGTCGTGCAGACGACGATGTCCTCGATCCGGGCGCCGTGCCGCCCGGCGAGGTAGATCCCGGGTTCGACCGAGAACGCCATGCCGGCCTCGACCGGCCGCGGGTTGCCGGCCACGACGTACGGGTCCTCGTGGGTGTCGAGGCCGATGCCGTGGCCGGTGCGGTGCAGGAACGCGCCGCCGTGGCCGGCGGCGGTGATGATGTCCCGGGCGACCGCGTCGAGCGCCTCGGCGGTCACCCCCGGGCGGACGGCCGCCACCGCGGCGCGCTGCGCCTCGTGCAGGACCGCGTAGTAGTCGGTGAACTCGGCCGGGGCGGGGCCGCCGGCGACGTAGGTGCGGGTGCAGTCGGAGCGGTAGCCGGACGGCATGGTGCCGCCGATGTCGACCACCACCGGCTCGCCCGCCCGGATCGGCCGGTCGCCGGTCTGGTGGTGCGGGCTGGCCCCGTTCGGGCCGGCGGCCACGATGACGAAGTCGACGCGGACGTGCCCGGCGGCCCGGATGGCGGCGGCGATGTCGGCGGCCACCTCGGCCTCGGTCCGGCCCGGGCGCAACCACTCCCCCATCCGCCGGTGCACCGCGTCGATCGCGGCGCCCGCCTCGGCCAGGGCCGCCACCTCGGCGGGCGACTTGCGGATGCGCAGTTCGCGCAGCACCTCGGAGGCGAGCCGCTGGGCCGCGTCGGGCAGCGTGGCGCGCAGGGCGAGCACCTGCTCGGCCCACATCCGGTCGGCCAGCCCGACGGCGGTGACCGGGCCGGGCAGCGCGGCCCGCACCAGCGGCCACGGGTCGGTGCCGTCGGCGTGGTCGACGATCCGGTAGCCGGTGCCGGGCGCGGCCTCGGCGCCGGGGCGTTCCAGCACCGGGACGATCAGGGTGGGCTCGCCCTGGGCGGGGAGCACCAGGCAGGTGAGCCGCTCCCCCTCGTGGGCGTCGTAGCCGGTCAGGTAGCGCAGGTCGGAGCCGGGGGTGAGCAGCAGCGCGTCCAGCCCGGCGGCGGCCGTGGCACGCTGGGCGGCGGCCAGCCGCCCGGCCGGGTAGAGGTCGTCGGTTCCCACCCCCAGAGCTTAACGGTCGTTTGGGCGGTCGCGGGACCCCGGTGGCCGCTCAGACCCCGGCCATCCGGTCCGCCTCGGCCTTGGTCAGCCCGGAGGCCTGGAGCAGCTCGCCGACCACGATGAACACCTGCGAGGCGACGATGGTGCCGGAGAAGCCGAGATCCTGCGCCCGCGCCCGGCGGGCCGCCTCGGCCGCGTGCAGGGCCCGGGACCGGGCGATCTCGGGGGTCCGGCCGGCCAGGAAGTCCCGGTGCAGCAGCCGCAGCGACTGGCCGAAGGTCTCGATCGCCTTCGGCAGGTCGGGCGGCACGGGCTCGCGGGCGTCGAGCAGCGCGACCACCCGGCGGACCATGTTGCGGCTGTTGGTGAAGGCAAGCTCCAGGTGCCTGGCGGCGTTCTCGTACCGGCGCAGCTGGGACCGGCGCCGCCACCGCCAGGGCGACAGCGACGCCACCTCCGCGGCCGCGGCCACGATCTCGGTAGTCTGTCTTCGCTCCGCCTCGGCCGCCAGGAGCCGCTGCAACGCGGCGTCGGCCTGCCCGCCGTCACCGGCGGCGAGGGCCTCGGCCGTGACGGTCAACTGGTGGGCGAAGAGGTTGAGCGTGGGACCGGCCGCGCGATGCACCACCCGCACCGGGTTCAGCGGCAGCAGGAGCAGCGCCACCACGACGGCGACCCCGCCGCCCACCAGCGCGTTGGCCGTCCGCGGCACGGCGAGGTCCGGCCCGCTGGGCTCGACGGTGCCCAGGAGGACGGCCGTACTGCCGGCCTGCACCATCACCGCCCCGCTGCCGCGGAACACCACCGCCGCCGAGATGGCCAGCGCGACGACCAGCCCGGTCTGCACGGGTCCGTTGCCGATCACCTGGATGATCAGGTCACCGACGAGCACCCCGAGGATCACCCCGCCGAGCAGTTCGGCGGTGCGGCGTACCCGGTTGCCGATCGCCGCGGCGATGGTGCCGACGGCGGCGGCGGGCGCGAACAGCGGCTGCGGGTTGTGCAGCAGGGTGTTCGCGATGTACCAGGACAGCCCGGCCGCCAGCCCGGCCTGGAGGGCGACGATGAAGTACCGGCGCAGCCGCTCGTACGCCTCCTGGGCGTGCCGCCGGGCGACGGCCACCACGCCGGTCACGGCGCGTCCCGGCCGTCCGGGCGCCACCGGCGGCACGGCCCGGGCGCGGTCACGCCCTCCTCTACCCCGGCCGCGCTCCGGTAGTCCCGGCGGCGGTCAGGCGCTCGCGGCCTCGGCCCGGAGGTCCTCCTCCGACGCGCCGCGCCGCCAGTAGCCGGCGAAGGTGACCCGGCGGCGGTCCAGGCCGCGCTCGGCGACCAGGTGCCGGCGGACCGCCCGGACCATGCCGGCCTCGCCGGCGATCCAGGCGTACGGTGCGGCGCCGGGCAGCCGGGCGGCGCGCAGCGTGTCGGCCAGCAGGCTGCTGCCCGGCGTGGTGGCGCCGCGGACCAGCCAGGTCACCTCGGCGCGGGCGGCGCTGGGCAGCGGCTGGATGTCGGCGGCCGTGGGGACCTCGACGAAGGCCCGGACCGGAGTGCCAGCGGGCAGCCAGTCGAGGATCCCGCCGACGGCCGGCAGCGCGGTCTCGTCGGCGACCAGCAGCACGGAGTCGGCGCCGGTGGGCGGCTGGAAGCGGACCGTGCGCTCGTCGGGCACGGCCGGGCCGAGCAGCAGCACCCGATCACCGGGGCGGGCCCGGCCGGCCCAGCGGGTGGCCGGGCCGGTGTCGCCGTGGCGGACGAAGTCGATGTCCAGTTCGCCGAGTTCGGGGCGCTGGGCACGGATCGTGTAGGAGCGCATCACCGCCCGCACGGCGGGGTCCAGGGCCCGCCAGGCCGCGTACCAGTCCTCCCCCGCCTCGACAGGGACGACCGGGGCGTCCTGGCCGGGGTGCGGCAGGAAGACCGAGACGCTCTGGTCCCGGCCGCCACCGGCGAACTCGCCGAGGTCGTCGCCGCCGAGGGTAACCCGGACCAGGCAGTCGCCCACCGCCCGGGTGGCGGTCACCCGGGCGGCGTAGAACCGGTACCGCAGGGCGACGGCGCTGGTCACGCCGTGACCTTCTTCGCGCCCCGGATGGCGGTGGCCAGGTTCTCCAGCAGCGGGGCGGCGCCGGCGTACGAGAAGCGGGGCACCGCGTCCCACGGCGTGACCTGGCCGGCCTTGACCGCGGGCAGTTGCGCCCACGTGGGCTTGGCGGCGAGGTCCTTCGGCTGCAGGGCGGTGGGCCGGTTGTCGAGCAGGATCAGGTCGGCCGGGAACTTGCCGGTGTTCTCCCAGCTCAGCGCCTCGAAGTAGTCGCCCTGTTCGAGCTTGGTCGGCACGACGATGTCGACGCCGAGTTCGGCGAAGTACATGAGGTCGGTGCTGACCTTCGGGTTGGAGACGTAGAACAGGTCGGGGCTGCCGGAGGCCGCCATCACCCTGATGCCCGGGTTCGCCTTGACCGCCTGGCGCACCGCGTCGGCGGCGGCGGTGAACCGGGCCTTCGCGTCGGTGACCTTCTTCGCGGTGAGGTCGGCGCCGAGGGAGCCGGCGAGTTCGGCGTACCGCTCGATGGGCCTGGTCATCGGCACGCGGGCCGTGGTGATGGCGACGCTGGGCGCCAGCGGGAGGATCTTCGCCTTGCTCTCGTCCGGTACGTACCAGAGCGCGCCCGGGTCGTACATGTGGGTGACCAGCAGGTCGGGGCGGAGGCCGGCGTACTTCTCCAGGTTGAACTCGCCCCAGGCGTTGCCGAGGATCTCGACCTGCTCGACGTTCAGGTCGCCGGCCTGCGGCTCCTTGCTGCCGTCGGCCTTCCTCGTCTCGCCGAACACCCCGACGATCTGCTTGTCGAGTCCGAAGTCGACCAGGGCGGCGGCCACCCCGGTGAACGCGACGATCCGGGACGGCCGGGCGGCGGCGCCGAGCTTCTCCTGCCGGTCGTCGGTGAACGACCAGGGGCCGCCGGTCGGACCGGCGCTGGTGGCGGCGTCGCCGCCGTCCTTGCCGCAGCCGGCGAGGAGGGCGCCGAGGCCGGCGGCGCCGGCGGCGGCGAGGAGGCCACGGCGGGAGAGCCGGCGGCTGGACACGATGTCGGGCATGGCGATGTCTTTCGGTACGGGTCTGCGAATGACCATGGACAGCCGGGTTAGGTTAACCTAACCTAAGTCGCTGTCAAGGCCCTTCCCGCCCCCGGAGTCCACGCTGTCCGTCATCACCCCACCCCGAAGCGGTGTCGTCACCGCCCCGGCGCCGCGCCGCCGTCGGCTCCGGGCCGGCGGGCTGGCCCTCGGCGTGCTGCTGCTCGCCGCGGTGACCCTGCTCAGCCTCGCCCTCGGCGCGAAGCCGCTCCCCCTCGCCGACGTGTGGCACGGCCTCACCGACCCGGCCTCCCCCGAGTACGCCGTCGTGCACCAGGGCCGGTTGCCGCGGACGCTGCTCGGCCTCGCCGCCGGCGCGGCGCTGGGCGTCGCCGGGGCGGCCATGCAGACGCTGACCCGCAACCCGCTCGCCGACCCCGGCCTGCTCGGCATCAACGCGGGCGCGTCGGCCGCGGTGGCCACCGCCACCGTGCTGCTCGGCGTCGCCGGCCTCGACCGCCAGGTCTGGTACGCGCTGCTCGGCGCCGCCGTCGTCACCGTCGCGGTCCACACGATCGCCGGCGGCCGGCAGGCCACCCCGGCCCGGCTGGCCCTGGCCGGCGCCGCACTCAACGCAGCCCTCTACTCCTACGTGAGCGCCCTCATGCTGGTCGACAGCACCTCGCTGGAACGCATGCGGTTCTGGACCGTCGGCTCGCTCGCCGGCGCGCGTACCGACACCGTGCCGGGGCTGCTGCCGTTCGTCCTGGCCGGACTGCTGATCGCCCTGCTGGTGACCCGTCCGCTGGCCGCCCTGGCCCTCGGTGACGACTCCGCCCGGGCGCTCGGCGCTCGGCCCGGCCTGGTCCGCGGCGCGGTGGTCGTCGCCGTCACGCTGCTCTGCGGGGCCGCCACCGCCGCGTGCGGGCCGATCGTCTTCGTCGGTTTGCTCGCGCCGCACCTGGTGCGCGCCCTCACCGGTCCGGACCCGCGCCGGCTGCTGCCCTGGTGCGCGGTGTTCGCGCCGGTGCTGCTGCTCACCGCCGACGTGGCCGGCCGGGTGCTGGGCCGCCCCGGCGAGCTGCAGGTGGGACTGGTCACCGCCGTGCTCGGCGGGCCGCTCTTCCTGCACCTGGTCCGGCGCGGACGGGTGGGCCGGCGGTGATCGTGCTGCGCCTTCCCGGCGGGCTGTCGCTGCGCCTGCGTCCCCGCGCCCTCGTCGTCGGTCTGGCCGGCACGCTGCTCGCCCTCGTCCTCGCCGTGCTGGCCGTCGGCGCCGGCGACTATCCGATCGCCCCGGCCGACGTGCTGCGGGTGCTGGCCGGCGGCGGCAACCCCGCCGACCGGTTCATCGTCACCGAGCTGCGGCTGCCCCGGCTCCTCACGGCCCTCGCGGTCGGCGCCGCCCTCGGCCTGGCCGGTGCGGTGTTCCAGTCGTTGACGCGCAACCCGCTGGGCAGCCCCGACGTGCTCGGGGTGACCTCCGGCGCGGCCACCGGCGCGCTGATCCTGGTGGTCGTCGGCGGCGGCAGCGCCGTGCTGGCCGGGTCGGCCGCCGCCGGTGGCCTGGCCACCGGCCTGCTGCTGTACGCCCTCGCCGGCCGGCACGGCGTGGGCGGGCACCGGCTGGTGCTGGTGGGCATCGGCCTCACCGCGATCCTCACCGGCGTCAACGGCTGGCTGCTCACCCGCGCCCCGCTGATGGACGCCGCCCGCGCCGCGCTCTGGATCACCGGCAGCCTGGACGGCCGGGGCTGGGCGAACGCGTTGCCGGTGCTCGGCGCGCTGGCGGTGCTGCTGCCCGCCGTGCTGCTCGCCCGCGCCCCCGCGCTGCGGCTGCTGGAGATGGGCGACGACTCGGCGGCCGGGCTCGGCGTGCCGGTGCGCCGCGTCCGGGGCGCCGCGCTCGGCTCGGCCGTGCTGCTGGTGTCGGTGGCCGCGGCGGCCGCCGGGCCGGTGTCGTTCCTGGCGCTGACCGCGCCGCACCTGGCCCGCCGGCTCACCCGCGCGCCCGGGCCGAACCTGCTGCCGTCGGCGGTCGTCGGCGCGGCCCTGCTGCTCGCCGCCGACCAGCTGGCCCAGCACGCGGTCGCCGGCCGGCAACTGCCTGTCGGTGTGGTCACCGGCGTGCTGGGCGGCGGCTACCTGGCCTGGCTGCTCGCCGGCGAACGCGGGGGCCGGCGATGACCGGCCCCGACGAGAAGGGAACTCCTGTGCGGCCCGACACCACCCGGCTGGTCGGCGAGGCGCTGACCCTCGGCTACGACCGGCGCACCGTCGCCGAGGACCTCACGGTCGCCGTCCCCGACGGCTCCTTCACCGTGATCATCGGGCCGAACGCGTGCGGCAAGTCGACGCTGCTGCGCGCCCTGGCCCGGCTGCTGCGCCCGGCCCGGGGCACGGTGCTGCTCGACGGCGCCGACATCCACCGCCGGCCCGCGCGGCAGGTGGCCCGTACCCTCGGGCTGCTCCCGCAGTCGGCGGTGGCGCCGGACGGGCTGACGGTGGCCGAGCTGGTGTCCCGCGGCCGCTACCCGCACCAGGGCCTGCTGCGGCAGTGGTCCCGCGAGGACGAGCGGGTGGTCGACCGGGCGATGGCCGACACCGGGGTCGCGGAGCTGGCCGACCGGCCGGTCGACGAGCTGTCCGGCGGGCAGCGGCAGCGGGTCTGGATCGCCATGGCGCTGGCCCAGCAGACGCCGCTGCTGCTGCTCGACGAGCCGACCACCTACCTGGACATCGCCCACCAGGTCGAGGTGCTGGACCTGTGCGCCCGGTTGCACGAGGAGCAGGGCCGCACGCTCGTGGCGGTGCTGCACGACCTGCACCAGGCGGCCCGGTACGCCACCCACCTGGTGGCCATGCGCGACGGTCGGGTGGTCGCCGCCGGGGACCCGCGGCGGATCGTCACGACCGAGCTGGTCGAGGAGGTGTTCGGCCTGCCCTGCCGGATCATCGAGGACCCGGAGACCGGCACGCCGCTGGTCCTCCCGGCGGCCCGCCGGTCCGCCGGGGCGCCTCGGCCGGGCCCGGACCGGGCGGTTCACCCGGCCCGGTGAGTGCGTTCGCCACCTAGGGGCGGCGCGCACTTACGGTCGCGCGACGGGACGGGGTAGACCGGGTTGACCGCTTGCCGAGCGGTTCCTGCCTGCCCTGAAGGGGGTCGACCACCGTGCGGACCGATCGCCACAGCCCCCGTCTCGACGGCGCCGAGGCGGTCGCGGACGCCGTCCTGTACGAGGGCTACCTGCTCTATCCCTATCGGCGCTCGTCGGTCAAGAACCGGGTCCGCTGGCAGTTCGGCGTCCTGGTGCCCCCGGCCTGGGCGGCGGCACACGGACTGGTCGACGGCGGCGTGGCCGGTTCGGCGGAGTCGCCGTGGCAGCAGACCGCCTGCCTGGTGGAGGCGCCGGACACGGCGCGCGTCCGGATCCGGCTGCGGTTCCTGCACCTGCAACGGAAGGTGACCGAGAGCCGGACGGCCGACGGCGGGTACCGGCCGGTCGACCGGATCGAGGTCGGCGGCCGCACCGAGCTCAGCTTCGACGAGGCGGTGCCGCGGGAGTTCGACGTCGAGGCGTCGATCGCCGACCTGCGGCACGGCCGCCGCCTCGACGTCCGGGTGCCGGGCGGGGAGGACGTCGAGCCGCTGATCGACGGCCGGGGCGAGCCGGTCGGGCGGGTGGTCCGGCGGCGGCGCCCGTTGTCCGCCTCGGTCACCGCCTCCGCCGTGCCGTGCGAGACGCCCTTCCGCCTGCTGCGGCTGGAGATCCGGGTCGAGAACACCGACCGGACGACCGCGCCGGACAGCCCGCGGGACGAGGCGTTGCCCCGCTGCCTGCTCGCCGCCCACACGCTTGCCACCGTCGACCAGGGGCGGTTCCTGTCCCTGCTCGACCCGCCCGAGTGGGCGGCGCACGCCGCGCGGGAGTGCCGCAACGTGCACACCTTCCCGGTGCTCGCCGGCGAGCCCGGCAGCGACGACGTGCTCCTCTCGTCGCCGATCATCCTCTACGACCACCCGCGGATCGCGCCGGAGAGCCCCGGCGACCTGCACGACGCGACCGAGATCGACGAGATCCTCTCGCTGCGTACCCTCACGCTGTCCGACGCCGAGAAACGGGAGGCCCGCGCCACCGACCCCCGGGCCGCCGCCATCCTCGACCGGGTCGACACGATGCCGCCCGAGGTGCTCGAACGCCTGCACGGGGCGATCCGGGCCCTGGAGCCGGTACGCCGCGGCGGCGACGCGGCCACCGACCCGCCCGGCAGCGACGCGGCCGACGACCCGGACACCGGGACGGTCCTGGTCGGGGGCACGGTGCTGGCGCCGGGCAGCCGCGTCCGGTTACGACCGCGGCGGCGCGGCACGGACGCGCACGACATGTTCCTGGCGGGCCGGACCGCCCGGGTGGAGCAGGTGCTGCTCGACGTGGACGGCACGCGGTTCCTGGCGGTGACCGTGGACGACGATCCGGGCGCGGAGCTGCACCAGTGGTACGGGCGGCTGCGCCACTTCCGGCCGGACGAGGTGGAACCGTTGACCGGAGAGGTGGCGGCGCCGTGAGCGACCCCGACGGCGGACGGGTCCTCGTCGCCGGCATCGGCAACATCTTCCTCGGCGACGACGGGTTCGGCGTCGAGGTCGTCCGGCGCCTCCGGGACGAGGTCCTCCCACCGGTCGTGGATGTGTCCGATTACGGCATTCGCGGCATGCATCTGGCCTACGATCTGCTGGACGGCCGCCACCACGTGCTGGTTCTGGTGGACGCGTTGCCGCTGGACGAGCCGCCCGGGACATTGGCCGTCATCCAGGTGGACCTCGACGACCCGGGCTGGACACTGCGCCCGGCCGACGTGCTGGAGGCGCCGGTCGCCGACGCCCACGGCATGGATCCCGAGTCGGTGCTGCGGCTGCTGCGCAGCCTGGGCGGCACGGTCGGCCGGGTGCTCGTGGTGGGCTGCCGGCCCGCCGTCCTGGACGAGCACATGGGGCTGTCCGCTCCGGTGACGGCCGCGATCGACGAGGCGGTCCGGATGGTGGCCGGGATCGCACGGGAGCAAGCCGCGCGGCTCACCGCCGGTCGAGCAGCCGGGAAGGCCGCGGCGAGCGGCAGCCGAGAGGGGGTGGGCGCCGATGCATGAGACCGGACTGTCCGAGGCGATCGTGGCGGCGGCGGTACGCCGAGCCGCGGGGCGGCGCGTCACCGGCCTGCGGGTCCGGATCGGCGGCCACGCCATCGACCCCGACGTCGTCACGCAGGGCATCCAGGTGGCCGCGGCCGGCACGGTCGTCGCGGACTCCGCGGTCGACCTGGTGCTGGAGCCCATGACCGTGCGGTGCCACCAGTGCGGCCGCAGCGAGCCGATTCGCGACCACCTGGCGATGGTGGCCTGCCCGCGGTGCGGCGGCGTCGACATCGAGGTAGGCGGCAGCGACGACGTCGTACTGGAGTCGATCACGCTGGCCAGCCCCACGATGGGAGCGGTCTGATGGACGCCACCGAGCTGCTGCGGCACGACCACCGCGTGGTGGAACAGCTGTTCCGGGACTACCACGCGGCGGCGTCGGACGCTCAGCGGCGTGGCGTCGTGGAGATCCTCGTCCGCGAGCTGTCGAAGCACGCCGCGCTCGAGGAGGTGCTCTTCTACCCGTTCGCCGCGCGGGTGCTGGCCGACGGGCAGGTCGACCGGCACCTCGCCGGGCACGGGCCCATCAAGGAGCTGCTCCTCGACCTGGACCGCTGCCGGGAGGGCGACCGCGCACAGGACGGGCTGATGGAGCGGCTGGCGTCCGCCGTCGCCCGGCACGTGCGCGACGACGAGAACGAGCTCATGCCGCTGCTGTGCAGCCGGGCCGACGAGCAGGCCCTCCGCGAACTGGGCCAGGAGATCGACCAGGGCAAGCAGCGGGCCCCGACGCGCCCGCACCCGCACGCGCCCGACGAGCCCCCCGCGCTGGCCCTCGCGGCGCCGGTGGCGGCCATCTACGACCGGCTACGGGATCGGATGCAAGGGAGGCCAAGGACATGACGCAGAGCAGTCGCGACACCGCGGTGATCCCCCGGGAGAACGGCTTCGACGAGATCACCATCCTGTGGATCTCCGAGGGCATGAGCTGTGACGGCGATTCCGTGTCGATGACCGCGTCCGGTCAGCCGGCGATCGAGGACATCGTGCTCGGGCTCGTTCCCGGGCTGCCGAAGGTCAACCTGCACAACAAGGTGCTGTCGCCGGCGGCCGGTGGCGAGGAGTTCCTGGCGCCGTACCGCCGGGCCGCCCGCGGGGAGATGACCGAGCCGTTCATCCTCGTCATCGAGGGCTCGATCCCCAACGAGAACATCAACGGCGACGGCTACTGGACCTCGTTCGGCAATGACGAGAAGACCGGCGAGCCGCTGACCCTGAACTGGTGGATCGACCACCTGGCGCCCAAGGCCTGGGCGGTCGTCGCGGCCGGCACCTGCGCGACGTACGGCGGAATCCACGCCATGGCGGGCAACCCGACGGGGTGCATGGGCCTGGCCGACTACCTCGGGTGGGACTTCCGCTCCGAGGGTGGCCTGCCGATCGTCAACGTGCCCGGCTGTCCGATCCAGCCGGAGAACTTCATGGAGACCCTGACCTGGGTGCTCTACCACGCCGCCGGCTCGGCGCCGCCCCCGCCGCTGGACCACATGCTGCGGCCGCAGTGGCTGTTCGGCAAGACGGTGCACGAGGGCTGCGACCGGGCCGCCTACTACGAGCAGGCCGACTTCGCCAAGGACTACAACTCGCCCAAGTGCCAGGTGAAGATCGGCTGCTGGGGGCCGGTCATCAACTGCAACGTGCCGAAGCGCGGCTGGATGGGCGGGGTGGGGGGCTGCCCCAACGTCGGCGGCATCTGCATCGGCTGCACGATGCCGGGCTTCCCCGACAAGTTCATGCCGTTCATGGACATGCCGCCCGGCGGCAGCCTGTCCACGTTGCTCATCAAGCCGTACGGCGCGGTGATCCGCCGCCTGCGCGGCATCACCAACGCCACCGCCAACCGGGAACCGAAGTGGCACCACAACGGACCGGAGCTGACCAGCGGCTACAACCCGCGGTGGCGCCCGTACGGCCCGGCGGATCCCCGCCGGCAGGCGGCAATCGAGAGGAACAGACCGTGACCGCGACGAAACCGAAGCCGGCCGCCGCCCAGAAGCCCGGCGAGCTGGTGGAGATGGCGTGGGATCCGATCACCCGGATCATCGGCAATCTCGGCGTCTACACGAAGATCGACTTCGCGAACCGCGTGGTCGCCGAATGCCACACCACGTCGTCGCTGTTCCGCGGCTACTCGGTGTTCATGAAGGGGAAGGACCCCCGCGACGCCGGCTTCATCACCAGCCGGATCTGCGGCATCTGCGGCGACAACCACACGACCTGCTCGGTCTACGCGCAGAACATGGCCTACGGCATCAAGACCCCGCCGCTGGCGGAGTGGATCATCAACCTCGGCGAGGCCGCCGAGTACATGTTCGACCACACCCTGTTCCAGGACAATCTCGTCTTCGTCGACTTCTGCGAGGCGATGGTCAAGCAGACCAACCCGAGTGTGCTGGCGCGCGCCGAGAAGACCGCCGCCCCGGGCCGGGACATCCACGGCTACCGCACGATCGCCGACCTCATGCGGGCGTACAACCCGTTCGAGGGTGAGGTCTACAAGGAGGCGCTGAAGGTCAGCCGGACGACCCGGGAGATGTTCTGCCTCATGGAGGGCCGGCACGTCCACCCGTCGACGGTCTATCCCGGTGGCGTCGGCACGATGCCCCAGCCGACGCTGTTCACCGACTACCTGAGCCGGTTGATCAGCATCCTGGACTTCGTCAAGAAGGCCGTCGCCATGAACGACGACATCTTCGACTTCTGGTACGAGGCGCTGCCCGGCTACGAGGAGGTGGGCCGCCGGCGGGTCCTGCTCGGCTGCTGGGGCGCGTTCCAGAACCCCGACGTCGTCGACTACCGCTACGAGACCATGTCGAACTGGGGGCGGGCCATGCACGTCACGCCCGGCATCGTCGTGGACGGCAAGCTGCTCACCACCGACCTGGTCGACATCAACCTCGGCATCCGGATCCTGCTCGGCAGCTCGTACTACAAGGACTGGGTCGGCGAGGAGGAGCCGTTCGTCAGCCACGACCCGCTCGGCAACCCGGTCGACATCCGCCATCCCTGGAACCAGACCACCCTCCCCGACCCCGGCAAGCGCGACTTCGAGGACAGGTACAGCTGGGTGATGAGCCCTCGCTGGTTCGACAAGAACAGCGGGCAGCACCTCGCGCTCGACACCGGGGGCGGCTGCTTCGCCCGCCTGTACACCACGGCGCTGGCCAAGATGGTCGACACGCCGTACGTCAAGTCGACCGGCAACAGCGTGCTGATCTCGCTGCCGAAGAGCCAGAAGCTGCCCGAGATGACGTTGGAGTGGAAGATCCCGCGCTGGTCGAACGCGCTGGAGCGGGACCGGTCCCGGGCCTACTTCATCGCGTACGCCGCGGCGATGTCGCTGTACTTCCTGGAGCGGGCGATGGAGCGGATGCGAAGCGGCGACATGCGGGTCTTCGCCGAGTTCGACGTCCCGGACGAGGCCATCGGCTGCGGCTTCCACGAGGCCGTCCGCGGCACGCTGTCCCACCACCTCGTGATCCGGGACCGCAAGATCGCCAACTACCACCCGTACCCGCCGACGCCGTGGAACGGCAGTCCCCGCGACAGCTACGGCACGCCCGGTCCCTACGAGGACGCCATCCAGAACACGCCGATCTTCGAGGAGAACGGCCCGGACAACTTCAAGGGCGTCGACATCATGCGCGCGGTGCGCAGCTTCGACCCCTGCCTCCCGTGCGGGGTGCACATGTACGTCGGCGGCGGCCGTACCCTCAAGAAGATCCACTCGCCGATGTTCGGCGCGTCCCATGGCTGAGCAGCCGGACGTCCCGCGGCTCGCCGACGCCGCCGTCGAGCCGCGGCTGGCCCGCCTGGACGCCGTGCTCGGCCAGCTCGAACAGACCCCCGGCCGCACCGCCGAGCTGGCGCTGGAAGCGGTCGAGCTCCTCACCGAGGTGTACGGCGAGGCGCTGGCCCGGATCACCGATCTCGCCGGCGAGGGCGCCGGCGAGCTGGACCGGCTCATCGACGACGAGTTGCTGCGGCACCTGCTGCTGTTGCACCGCCTCCACCCGGATCCGCTGGAAGGGCGCGTGGCGCGCGCGGTCGACGACCTCCGGCCGCAGCTGCGCGCGCGGGGCGCCGAGATCGCGTTGGTCGGTGTCCACGACGAGGTGGCGCGGATCAGCCTGTCGGCGAGCTCGTGCGGCGCAGCCGCGCTGGGTGACCTGGTGCGGGAACAGGTGCTGACGTTCGCCCCGGAGCTGTCCGCGGTCGACGTGACGGCGCCCGCGCCGGCTCCGGCGCTGATCCCGGTCGCCGCCCTGTGGCAGCGGCCGGACCGGGCCGCGGAGGCGACGACGAGCGGGGCGGAGCAGGCCGCGGAGCCGCTGGCGCTGGACGGAACGGCGTGACGGCGGGCGCCCTGCAACGGGCGATCCGCCGCGCGCGGCAGCGCGCGGCGACGGTCGAGCGCTGCGGCATGTGCGCCGGGGCGGTCGCCCCGGAACACCGGCACGTGTGGGACGAGCAGGACGGGGAGCTGATGTGCGCCTGCACGCCGTGCTCCCTGCTGTTCGAACGCGAGGCGGCCGCCGCCGGCCGATACCAGCTGGTGCCCACCCGGGGCAGGCGGCTGACCGGGCCGTCCCCGGACGAACTGGGCGTGCCGGTCGGTCTGGTGTTCTTCGTGAAGCGGCGGGACGGCCGCGTGCTCGGGCACTACCCGAGCCCGCTCGGCACCACCGAGTCGGAGGTCGACGTCGGCGCCTGGCGGGCGGTCGAGGCGCGCTCACCCGCGCTGGCCGAGCTGAGGCCACGGGTCGAGGCGTTCCTGGTGTGGACGGGCCCGCGGCGCGGCGACGGCCAGCAGTGGGTGGTGCCGGTCGACGAGTGCTTCCGGCTGGTCGCGCTCATCCGCCGGCACTGGACGGGCATGTCCGGAGGAAGCGCGGTGTGGCGGGAGATCTCCGGGTTCTTCGACGATCTGGGCCGGCGACACGACCGGCCGTCCGGTGACAACTGATGGAGGAGGCGGGAATGGGCGAGATTCGGGTGGGCGATCCCGATGTCGAACTCGACGCCCCGGCGCACACCAAGGGTGTGGAGGAGGGCAACTCGCGGCGGAGGAAGCAGTCGGGCCATCAGGACGACGGGACGGTGGACGCGCGCCGCTCGACCGGCATCCGGCCCGACAAGCACGACCCGATCCTGCCGATCATGCCGAACCTGCCGCCCGGCTGAGCCGGCCCGGCGTGGACCCGAGGGAGACGAGCTGTGCGGAAGCTGTTGGTGCTGCTGGCCGGCGCGGCCGTGGTGGGGATGTTCTGGAAGGAACTCCCCGCGCTGCGGCGCTATATCAAGATCGAGAAGATGTGACCGGAGAGGACGAGTAGCTCGATGTGCCTTGGGATCCCGGGCGAGATCGTCGAGATCAAGGCGGGCCACGACGATCTGGCCATCGTCGACGTCGTGGGTGTCCGGCGGGCCATCAACATCGGCCTGCTCGGCCCGGACCAGATCGGTATCGGCGACTGGGTGCTCGTCCACGTCGGCTTCGCCATGTCGAAGATCGACGAGGCCGAGGCGGCCGCCACGTTGGCCATGTTGAACGGCCTCGGGCAGGCCTACACCGACGAGCTTCAGGCGCTCGCCGAATCCGACATCACCTAGGAAAAGATCAGATGCGCTTCGTTGACGAGTACCGCGACGCGGACAAGGCCCAGGCGCTGGCGACCCAGATCGCCGCGTTGTGCGAGCCGGGGCGGCAGTACAAGTTCATGGAGGTGTGCGGCGGGCACACCCACACCATCTACAAGCACGGCATCGAGGACTACCTGCCGGAGAGCGTCTCGCTGGTGCACGGGCCGGGCTGCCCGGTCTGTGTCATCCCGATGGGCCGGGTGGACGACGCCATCGCCATCGCGAACGAGCCGGGCGTCATCATGACCGCGTTCGGCGACATGATGCGCGTACCGGGCGGCAACGGCTCCTTCCTGGACGCCAAGGCGGCCGGTGTGGACATCCGCATGGTCTACTCGCCGCTGGACGCCCTCAAGATCGCGCGGACCAACCCGGACCGCAGGGTCGTGTTCATGGCGATCGGGTTCGAGACCACCTCGCCGTCGACCGCCATGACCGTGCTGCGGGCGGCCGCCGAGGGCATCGACAACTTCTCGGTCTTCTGCAACCACGTCACCATCCTTCCGGCGATCAAGGCCATCCTCGACTCGCCGGACCTGCGTCTGGACGGATTCCTCGGCCCGGGACACGTCTCCACCGTCATCGGCTGCCGGCCGTACGAGTTCATCGCCCGCGACTACGGCAAGCCGCTGGTGTGCGCCGGGTTCGAGCCCCTGGACCTCCTGCAGTCGGTCTTCATGCTGCTCACCCAGGTCGCCGAGGGGCGCTGCGAGGTGGAGAACCAGTACACGCGGGTGGTGCCCTGGGACGGCAACCTGCGGGCGCTGGAGGCGATCGGCCAGGTCATGCAGCTGCGCCCGTACTTCGAGTGGCGTGGCCTCGGTTTCATCTCGCACTCGGCGCTGCGGATGCGCGACGAGTACGCGGCGTACGACGCCGAGCGGATCTTCGGCGTGCCCGGGGTCCGCGTGGCCGACCCGAAGGCCTGCCAGTGCGGCGAGGTGCTCAAGGGAGTGCTCAAGCCGTGGGAGTGCAAGGTGTTCGGCACCGCGTGCACACCGGAGACGCCCATCGGCACGTGCATGGTCTCCTCGGAGGGCGCGTGCGCGGCGTACTACAACTTCGGCCGCTTCACGCGGCAGCGGCTGACGGAGGCGACGCGGGTATGACGACGGAACGCACCGCCGGCTGGGCCGAGCGCGCGGTGGCCGAGGCCGAGGCGGCGTCCGAGCCCGAGCCGGGGCGGCTGTCGCCGGAGCAGCAGGTGCTCAAGCGCATCGAGCGGGCCCGGCAGCGCGCGCCGAAGATCAGGGAGAGCCGGATCACGCTCGCTCACGGGGCGGGCGGGAAGGCGACGCACAGCCTGATCGAGGGGGTGTTCGTCGAGGCGTTCCGGAACCCGGTGCTGGAGGAGCTCGATGACGGCGCGGTGCTCGCCGTGGGCGGCAGCCGGCTGGTCCTCACCACCGACTCGTACGTGGTGTCGCCGCTGTTCTTCCCGGGCGGTGACATCGGCGATCTCGCCGTCAACGGCACCGTCAACGACCTCGCCGTCAGCGGCGCCCGGCCGCTGTACCTGTCGGCCGGGTTCATCCTGGAGGAGGGCTTCCCCGTCGCCGACCTGCGGCGGATCGTCGCCTCGATGGCCGCGGCGGCGGAGCGCGCCGGGGTCCAGGTGGTCACCGGCGACACGAAGGTGGTGCAGCGGGGCAAGGCCGACGGCTGCTACCTCAACACGGCCGGCGTCGGCGTGCTGGAGCGGCCGGTGGCCCTGGGCACCGCGCAGGTCCGCCCGGGCGACGCGATCATCGTGTCCGGGCCGATCGGCGACCACGGGGTGACCATCATGCTCGCCCGCGGTGAGCTGGACCTCGCCGCCGACCTGGCCTCGGACACCGCCGCGCTGCACGGGCTGGTGGACGCTCTGCTGGACGCGGCCCCTGGTGTGCGGCTGCTGCGCGATGCCACCCGGGGCGGCGTGGCGACCATCCTCAACGAGGTGGCGCAGGCGGCGCAGGTCGCCGTGGTCGTCGACGAGGCCGCGGTGCCCGTGCGTCCCGCCGTCACCGGCGCGTGCGAACTGCTCGGCATCGACCCGCTGTACGTGGCGTGCGAGGGACGCCTCGTGGCCGTGGTGGACGGCACGCAGGCGGAGGCCGCCGTGGCGGCGCTGCGCGGCCATCCGCTCGGCGACGGCGCGGCGGTGATCGGCCGGGTCACCGCCGACCCGCCCGGGATGGTGCTGCTGCACACGGCGTTCGGCGGCACCCGGGTGGTCGACATGCTGGTCGGGGACCCGCTCCCCCGCATCTGCTGAGCGCGGTTCCCGGTCAGGCGGCGGAGGTCGCCCGGGCTGCGGCCACCGCGGCCTGACCCAGGGAGATGCCGCCGTCGTTGGGCGGCACCCGCGAGTGCACGAGCACCCGGAAGGCGTCCTGTTCGAGCCCGCTCACCACCCGGTCGAGCAGCAGCACGTTCTGGAAGACCCCGCCGGAGAGCGCGACCGTGTCGAGGCCGGTGCGCTCCCGGACGGCGCCCGCCGCCCGGACCACGGCGTCGGCCAGGCCGTGGTGGAAGCGCGCGGCGATCCGGCCGGGGTCGACCCCGGCGAGCAGGTCGTCGACGACGCACCGCACCAGTCCGCGCCCGGCGTGCAGGAGCGGGACCGGGCCCGCGGCCTCGACCCGGTAGCCGCCGCGCTCGTCGCGATCGGCCCGCTGCTCCAGGGCGATCGCGGCCTGCCCCTCGTACGTGACGCGGTCGTGGAGGCCGAGCAGCGCCGCGACGGCGTCGAACAGCCGGCCCGCGCTGGAGGTACGCGGCGAGTTCGTCCCGCGCCGCGCCAGCGCCACGATGGCGGGCCAGTGCCGGTCGTGCCGGCGCCGCAGCGGCAGGTCCGGGACGGCGTCGCCGTAGATGTCGTCGAGATAGGACGCGGCCATCCGCCACGGTTCGTGTACCGCCGCGGCCCCGCCCGGCATCGGCACGGCGCCCAGGTGGCCGGCCCGCTCGAACCCGGTCAGGTCCGCGACGAGCAGCTCACCGCCCCAGAGGGTGCCGTCCGGGCCGAATCCGAGGCCGTCGAAGGCGACGCCGATCACCGGTCCGGGTTCGCCGTTGTCGGCCAGGCAGGACGCGATGTGGGCGTGGTGGTGCTGGACGCCGAGCAGCTCGACGTCGTCGCGCTGGAGGGCGTACTTGGTGGAGAGGTATTCGGGATGCAGGTCGTGGGCGACGATCTCCGGCCGCACGTCGAAGAGCCGGGTGAAGTGCGCGATGCCGTCGGTGAACGCCCGCAGCGTCTCGTAGTTCTCGAGGTCGCCGACGTGGTGCGACACGAACGCGCGCCGTCCCTTGGCCACGCAGAACGTGTTCTTCAGCTCCGCGCCGCACGCGAGGACCGGGCGCGGGAACGGCCAGGGCAGGGTGATCGGCGCGGGCACGTAGCCACGGGAGCGGCGGATCGGCAGCTCCCGGCCCCGGAAGACGCGCACCACCGAGTCGTCGGTGCGGACGTGTATCCGCCGGTCGTGGACCAGGAAGCCGTCGGCGATCCGCGCCAGCCGCCGGCGGGCGTCGTCGTCGCGGTGGGCGATCGGCTCGTCGGACACGTTGCCGCTGGTCAGGACGATCGGCATGCCGAGGCGCCCGAGCAGCAAGTGGTGCAGCGGCGTGTACGGCAGCATGATCCCCAGCTCGCGGTTGCCCGGGGCCACCGAGTGCGCGACCGGGGCGTCGGCGCGGCGGGGCAGCAGCACCACGGGCCGGCGGGCGCCGGTGAGCACCGGCTCGGCCGCCGCCGTGACGTCGGCGAGGACGCGCGCCGAGCCCAGGCCGTCGGCCATCACGGCGAACGGCTTCTCCTCGCGGTGCTTGCGGGCGCGCAGCGTCGAGACGGCCCGGTCGTCGTCGGCCCGGACGGCCAGGTGGTAGCCGCCGAGGCCCTTGACCGCGACGACGTGCCCGTCCCGCAGCCACCGTACGGCCGTGTCCAGGGGTTCGCCGGCGACCGGGGCGCCGTCGGCGGTGACGAGCCGCAGGGCCGGGCCGCACGCGGGGCAGCACACCGGCTCGGCGTGGAAGCGGCGGTTCTTCGGGTCGGCGTACTCGGCGGCGCAGTCGGCGCAGAGCGGGAACTCGGCCATCGTGATGGTCCGCCGGTCGTACGGGACGTCCTCGACGATGGTGAACCGTGGGCCGCAGTTGGTGCAGTTCGTGAACGGGTAGTCGTGCCGCCGGTCGGCCGGATCGGACAGCTCCCCGAGGCAGTCCGGGCAGGTGGCGGTATCCGGGGAGATGAGGGCCTCCCGGCCCGCGCCGGTGACGCTGGTGACGATGGCGAAACCGGGCCGGCCGGTCGGCGGGAGCGCGTCGGTGGTGAGCCGTTCGACCTGGGCGAGTGCCGGTGCCCGCCGGCTGAGGTCGGCCACGAAGGCGGTCAGCCGGTCGCCGTCGCCTTCGACCTCGACGAAGACGCCCGCGCTGTCGTTGCCGACGAATCCGGCCAGCTCGTACTCGGTGGCCAGCGCGTGCACGAACGGCCGGAACCCGACCCCCTGCACGATGCCCTCGACGCGGACGTGCACCCGTCGCACGCTGGTCAGCTCCACGGTGACCGGTCAGTTCGGCTCGGCCAGCGCCTGCTGGGTGAGTTCCCAGAGCACGTGGTAGACGGTCGTCTGCGCCTCCTGGACCCGGTGCACGGAGGCCGACGGCACCACGAAGAGGTGGTCGATGAACTCGGATTCGGCCATCCGGCCGCCGTCGTAGCCGGCGAACCCGACGGTGAGCATGCCGCGCCGGGCCGCCTCCTCGAACGCCCGCAGGACGTTGTTCGACCCGCCGCTGGTGGACAGTCCCACCGCGATGTCCCCGGCCCGGCCGAACGCCGCCACCTGCCGGGCGAAGACCACCTCGAACCCGACGTCGTTGGAGAGCGCCGTGATGACGGCGACATCGTGGGTCAGCGAGATGGCCGGCAACGGGCGGGCGGCCTTCGGCGGGTGCAGGAACAGTTGGGCGACGTCCTGCGCGTCGGTGCTGCTGCCGCCGTTGCCGAAGGCGAACAGCGTGCCGCCGGCCCGGAAGGCCGCGGCGCACTGCCGGGCGCAGTCGAGCAGCCGCTGCCCGTGCTCGGCGACCAGGGACTGGCGGAGGGCGACGATCTCGGCCGCCTTGTCCGCGGTGGACCTCGCGACCGCGGCGAGTACGGCGTCCACGTCGGTCGGCCGGGTGTCGAGGAACGGGTACAGGGCTCCGACGGCGCCCTCGACCCGGGCGCTCACGATCGCTTCTCCACGACGGCGATGGCCTCCTTGGCGTGGACCAGCACGACGTCACCCGGTTCCGCCTCCACGAGGGCCACGCTGACCTCCTCCGGTCCGGCGTCGGTGTCGACCACGGCCAGCCCGCCGGCCCTGAGCTCCCGCACCCGGACGGCCACCGCCGCGTCCGAACAGGTGATGCACACGTCGTCGTGGCACTCCGGTACGGCCCGGGTCGCGGGCGCCGGCCGCGGGCTCACCGGACGGCCTCCGGCTCCAGCAGTCCAGGCTGCTCGAAGAACACGTGCACCAACTCCCACAGGATGTGATAGATCGTCACGTGCACCTCCTTGACGATGCACGGGTCCTCGGAGCGGGCGACGACGACATGATCGGCGACGGCGTCCCGGGCGAGGTCGCCCCCGTCGCCGCCGAGCAGGCCGACGGTGAGGAGACCGAGGTCGCGGGCCGCCGCCAGGCCCCGCCGGACATTGGCGCACCGGCCGTCGACGGACAGGCCGAGCGCGATGTCCTCCGGGGCGGCGAGCAGGCGCAGTTGCGCCGCGAAGACCTCGTCGAAGCCCTCGGCCCGGGCGATCCCGGTGAGGGTGGCGGCGTCGCTGGTCAACGAGATGGCGGGCAGCGCCCGCTTGCCCACGATGACCGGGTGGACGAACTCCACCACCACGTGCTGGGCGTCCGTCGCCGGGCCGCCGTTGCCGAAGACGATCAGCTTTCCGCCGCGGTGGAAGCGGACGGCCATCGCGTAGCAGGCCCGCGCGATGCGCGCCGCGTCGCCGGCGAGCGCCTCGGCGGGTGCCACGCGGCGGGCGAACGCGCGCTCGACCGGCGGCAGGACGGGCGACTGCATGATTCTCCGTTCAGCGTCCGGACGGGACGTACCGGCCGGCCGGGCCGGCCCCCGTCCCGGCGAAGGCGCCCGCCGCGCGTCGCAGGCAGGCATCGATGACCTGGTCGAGCTGCGCCAGCCGGACCGTCCACAGGCGGAGAGCCTGGCGGCCCTCGGCGGTGAGTTCGTAGCGCCGGCGCGCCGGCCCCGCCCCGGCGGTCTCCCAACTGGAGATCAGCGAGCGATCGCGTTCCAGGCCACGCAGCACCCGGTAGACGTGGCCGGGCTCCACATCGGGCATCCCCAGGGCGCCGAGCCGGTCGATCAGGTCGTACCCGTGGCCGGGCCGCTCGAAGACCAGCAGCAGGAGGAGCGGAGGCAGCAGGCCACGCAGCTCACGTCCGTGCATGCCACTCCCTTCCGGCGCGGGGCACCGCTCTCCCCCGAGAGCTAAACACACTTCCTCCCGGAAAGAGGAGGATTGCCCGGTTCACCGGCGGTCACCCGCGTTCACCCGCTCCGGCGGATCGGCCCCGTCGCCGTCGCGCTGCCGGCGGCGGTCGCGCCGGCGCTCGACCAGCGCCGCGACGAGCAACGAACCGGCGGCGGCCGCGCGACCCCACCGGCGCAGGGCGGCCCGGACCGGCCCGGGCGGAGACGGCGGGGGCGGCCCCGGCACCACGACCCGGTCCACGCCCGGGTACGCCAGCCGGGCGGCCTCGGCCGCCTCCTCCTCCGACACCGCAATCCTGTTGGCGGTCAGCACCACCCGCCGGGCCTCGTCGCGGTACCGCCACCGCCACACCTCCCCCTCCGGCCACAACTCGATCCGCTCCCCCGGCCGGTCCGGCGCGGGGATCTCGGGTTCGTCCTCGCGCGGGGCGGGCCGGCGGGAGGGACGGCCGGCGCGCCGCAGGTCGGCCCGGGTGAGGTCCCCGAGCGAGGCCGCGTCGCCGCGGCGCAGCGCCCGCGCGGTCAGGAACGCGGCCGCGCCGGTCAGGATCGGCAGGGCGAGCACCAGGACCCGGAAGAGGTACAGCAGGTCGTAGACCGGCACCCCGAGCAGCCGGGCGAGGACGTCGTCGCCGGCGGCCACCACGAGCACCGCGAAGAAGGTCAGGGCGGCCACGCCGACACCGATCCGCACGGGATGGTCCCGGGGCCGGTCGAGCAGGTGGTGCGGACGGCGGTCGCGCGTGCGCAGCCGCTCGCCGAACGGCCAGAGGTAGAGCGCCAGGAAGGCCAGCCCGCCCAGCACGACGCCGGGGAAGAACGGCGCCGGCACCAGGTAGCCGCCGATGCGGAACTCCCAGGGCGGGAACAGGCGCAGCGCGCCGTCGCCCCAGGCCACGTACCAGTCCGGCTGCGCCGGCGAGGTGGACTGGGCCGGCTCGAACGGTCCGTAGAGCCAGACCGGGTTGATCTGGGCCAGGCCGCCGAGGGCGAACAGCACCGCCAGCACCCAGGCGAAGAGGGCGAGCGAGCGCAGGGTGTAGCTCGGCCACAGCCGGGACCCCACCACGTTGTGCTCGGTCCGGCCCGGACCGGGGAACTGGGTGTGCTTCTGCCGCACCAGGATGCCGAGGTGCAGGGAGATGAGGGCGACGAGGACGGCCGGCACGAGCAGCACGTGGGTGACGAACATCCGCGGGATCATCTCGTCGGAGGGGAACTCGCCGCCCAGGGCCAGGGCGGCCAGCCAGGTCCCGACCAGGGGGATCGACTCCACCACCGAGGTGATGATCCGCAGGCCGAGTCCGGAGAGGAGGTCGTCGGGCATGGAGTAGCCGGTGAAGCCGTTGGCCAGGGCGAGGGTCAGCATGGTGACGCCGATCAGCCAGTTGAGTTCGCGCGGCTTCCGGAACGCGCCGGTGAAGAAGATCCGGGCCAGGTGCAGCACGATGGCGGCGAGGAAGATCAGCGAGGCCCAGTGGTGGGTCTGGCGGATCAGCAGACCGGCGCGCACGTCCCAGCTCAGCCGCACCACGGAGGCGTACGCGGCGGAGGTGGTGCTGCCGTCCAGCGGGGCGTACGACCCCTGGTAGACGCGGTCGGCGGAGCTGGGGTCGAAGAAGAGGGTGAGGTAGACGCCGGTGAGGACCAGCGCCACGAAGGAGTAGAGCGCGAGTTCGCCGAGCATGAACGACCAGTGGTCGGGGAAGACCTTCGCCAGCGCCCGGCGGGTGATCGGGGACAGCCGGAGCCGGTCGTCCAGCGCGCGGGCCAGCCGGTTCATGATCATGGCCGGCTCCAGAAGCCGGCGCCGGGCGGCGCTGTGAAGTCGCCGGTGGCCCGCAGGAAGCCGTCCGGGCCGACCTCGATCGGCAGGCCCGGCAGCGGCCGCGCCGCGGGACCGGCGACCGCCCGAGCCCCGGCCAGCAGGTCGAACGACGACTGGTGGCACGGGCAGAGCACCCGGCCCGTGCCCTTGAGGTAGAGCCGCACCGGGCAGCCGGCGTGGGTGCAGAGCATCGACCAGACGACCAGGCCGCCGAGGTGGCCGCCGGCGGGCGGGCGGGAGAAACGCCCGGGGTCGAGGCGGACCGCGAAGGCGGGGGCGTCGCCGGCGTCGCGGTCGCCCTCGGGGAAGACCGCCACCATCGTCTCGGCGGGCACGTCGTCCGGCCGCAGGGGTCGTCCCGTGTCGTCGACCAGCCGTACGCCGGGCCCCCACGGGGTGTCCTTGAGGGCCCGGGGCGGACGCACCCGGTCCCACGGGAGCAGGGAGCGCAGCGGGAACAGCGCGGCGACGCCGAGGGCGGTCAGCGCGAACCCGAGCGCCGCGAGCAGGCCGTACCGGCGCGTCGGGCTGTCCGGCGCGGCGAACTCCGCGGCGGTCAGCGCCTGCTCGGCCGGCGGCGAGGGGAAGCCCTCGTGCTCCTCGACGTACCCGCCGACCGGGACCAGCCGCCGGGCCCAGACCGCGAGCCCCACCGCCAGGCCGGCGAAGGCGACCGCCAGGCACACCCCCTCCCACCGGGTGTCACCGCCGAGCCCGTACGTCACGGCGAAGCCGACCGCGCCGGCGGCGCTCACCAGGAACGCGCCGACGATCCGGCGGCTCGCGGACTCCTCGGCCGGCGACGGGGGCGGGCGCCTCACTCCGCGGCCCTCCGGCCCAGCCAGCGCACGCCGGCCACCAGGAGTACGAGCACGGCCACCCAGGCGAGCAGCCCCTCGGCCAGCGGGCCGAGCCGGCCGAGCGGGTTGCCGCCCGGGTCCAGCCGCTCGGTGCGCAGCCGCCGTACGTAGCTGGTCAGGTCGTCGACCTGCTGATCGGTGAGCACCTGGCCGGGGAAGGCCGGCATCAGCCCGGGCCCGACCCGGACCGCCTCGGCGATCTGGGTGGCCGAGGCGTCGTACAGGGGCGGGGCGCTCCAGCCGTTCGTGAGCACGGCCCCCGAACCGGTGGCACCGTGGCAGGGCGCGCAGTTGGCGGCGAACACCTCCCGGCCGGAGGCCAGGTCGCCGGGCGCGACCCGGGGGATCTGCGGTCCGCCGCCGCCGAAGCTGGCGACGTGGTCGACCAGCGCGGAGATGTCGCCGGCGGAGAAGACGGGCTCGCGGCGCCGCGCCTGGGAGACCTCGCGCGACACCGGCATCCGGCCGGTGGAGAGCTGGAAGTCCACCGCGGCGGGCCCGACGCCGACCAGCGACGGGCCCTGCTGCGACCCCTGCCCGCGCACGCCGTGGCAGCTCGCGCACCGCTCCAGGTAGAGCCCGGTGCCGCGGTCGCCGGCGGGGGTGGTGGCGGCCGGGGTCGGCGTGGGGCCGGGCGCGGGCGCGAGGGCCACCGGGCCCGCGGCGAGCGCCAGCACGGACCCGGCCACGAGGGCCCGGCGCGGGTGCAGGGCGGGCAGCGTCACCGCTCGTGGTCGCCGCATCGGTCAGTCCAGCGTGTAGAGGTACGCGGCGATGTCCTGCGCGTCGATCGCGCTGACGCCGAGGTTCGGCATGGCGGTGCCCGGCTCGACGGCCTGCGGGTCGGTGATCCACCGTCGTAGGTTGTCGGCGTTGTTGGGCAGCTCACCGGCGATGTACGACCGGGCGCCGAAGCGGGTCAGCGGCGGGCCGACGAGCCCACCGGCCCGGTCGACGCCGGGGACGGTGTGGCAGGAGCCGCACCCGTACTGGGCGATCAGCTTCGCGCCCCGGTCCGGCCGCCCAGCGCGGGACTCGGGCGGCGGTGGCGGCGACGTCGACGCGCAGCCGGTCACGGTGACGACCGGCAGCGCCGCCAGCACCGTTGCCAGCAGCCAGAGACGACGGCTCATCGCACCATCCCTTCGGTTGCGGCGCCGCTCGCTGGCGGCACGCCGGGCCGGGCCGTGGCCAGGCGGCCAGGGCGCTCCCGGTCCAGCCGCAGCAGCCAGCCGAGGAAGACCGCCAGCGCCGCCACCAGGACCACCAGGTCCATCGGCGCCCACATCAGCAGTCCGGCGAGCTGCTGGTCGGCGAGCGGGTCGGGGCCGAGGACGCGTGCGGGGTAGACCGGTTCGGGGGCGAAGGTGAGGACCGCGCCGAGCGCGGAGGCGGGCAGCATGGTGCCGACGAGCAGCAGCAGCGACACCGGCGCGGGCGTGCGGTGGCGGGCCGGGCCGAGCACCGGCGCCCACAGCAGCCAGGCCGCCGCCACCAGGCTCACGTGCTCGGCGGCGTGCAGGACCGGGTCGTCCACCGCGGCGACGTACGGGCCCGGCAGGTGCCACAGCCACAGGGCCAGGGTTTGCGCGGCCGCGGCCAGCAGGGCGTACTGGGCCGGTCGGCGCAGCCGGCGTACCGGCGTCGCGGCGCGGACGCGGGCCAGCAGCCGGCGCAGCGGGCGGGGTGCGGCCAGGATGAGCGGCAGTCCCGCCGCACCGGCGGCGAGCAGCGGACCTGCCACCAGCAGGAGCAGCATGTGCTGGGCCATGTGCCCGGCGTAGGAGGACTCCGCCAGCCGGTGCACCGGCCCCTGGTCGGCCGCCAGCACCACCACCAGCCCGGCGCCGAACGCGGTCACCCGCCGGCCCCCCACCACCCGGCCACGGCCGCGCCGCGCCCACAGCTCCTGCACCCCCCGGCCGTAGCCGGCCGCGAGCAGGCAGACCACGGCCACGGACAGGATCGCCAGCAGCCCGTCGGCCACGTCGCCCGCGCCGGACCCGTGGGCCCGGCAGACGGTCAGCCCTGACATGGCGGGAACACCAGCACGGCGACCCCGCCGAGCACGATGATCGTCAGGAACAGCAGGTTCGCCCAGACCCCGACCACGGCGAGCATCCGGGAGCGGTCGACGGCCCGGTCCTCGGCGCCGGCCGACGACGCCTGGGCGGTACGCCGCCACACCAGCGTGGCCACCAGCAGCGATCCGATGGTGACCAGGCCCGGGATCACCACCGCGAGCCACACCGCCAGCCAGAGCGGCACGGCGGAGACCCGCTCGCGGCCCACGGCGCAGGTCAGCTCGTCCAGCGGCCAGGCTACGAGCAGGTGCGCGGCCCAGGCGACGGCTCCGCCGAGCACGCCGTACCAGAGCAGCAGCCCGCCGGCCAGGCGGGTGTGCGGGCCGGGTCCGGTGGTCATCACAGCCGCGGGGACAGGTAGATGGTGAACAGGATGGCGACCCACACCGTGTCGACGAAGTGCCAGTAGATCGCGGCGTTGCGGACGCGTTCGTGGCGGTGGGACCCGAAGCTGCCGCCGCGCAGGGAGGCGGCGAGCAGCCAGCCGATCATCGTCAGCCCGACCAGCACGTGCAGCCCGTGGAAGCCGGTGATCAGATAGAACAGCGAGCCGTAGACGTCGGTGGTCATGGTGAAGTGCTTGAGGTCCTCGGCGTACTCGACGGCCAGCAGGGCCAGGAAGGTCAGGCCGAGCACCAGGGTGGCGGCCAGGCCGGCCCGCAGCCGCCCGCGCCGGCCGCGCCGGATGCCGTGCTCGGCCCAGACCACGGGCAGGCTGCTGGGCACCAGGACCGCCGTCATCAGCAGCGGGAGGAGCAGCTTCGGCTTGTCGACGCCGCCCGGCGGCCACTGCGGACCGAACTGGAAGCGGAGGTAGAAGTAGCTGCCGAGCAGGCAGGCGAAGAGGGTGGCCTCGGTGGCCACGAACAGCACCATGCCCCACCAGCCGGTCGGTCGGCCGACCGGCTCCTCGGTGGTCAGCGCCGTGACGCCGGTGGCCGCGGCCACGACCCCACCCCGGTCGGTCATGACGCCACCCCGAGTTCCTCGTCGGGGCGGCGCGGCGGCCAGAGCCACGCCGCGATCGTCGCCGCCGCCACCAGCACGGCGAGCGCCGCGACGGGGTACGCGGCCAGCAGCATGGCGGTGAAGAAGACCAGCAGGGCGCCGGCGAGGACGAGCGGCTTGAACGACGGCTCGGGCATGGTCACCGCCCGTTCGGTGCGCGCGTCCAGCTCGCTGGTGAACAGGGTGCGCCGGCCGTCGCTGAGGATGCGGTCCGCGGTCGCGCCGGTGGTGGTCGACTCGGCGGTCCGCGCGTCCCAGGTGGGGTGCAGGCTGTGTACGCGGGGAATGACCGGGAAGTTGTACGGCTCGGGCGGTGAGGCCGCCGACCATTCCAGGCTGTCGCCCTCCCACGGGTCCGCCGGCGCCGGCCGGCCCCGCCGCAGCGCGTGCACCACGCCGACGAGCACCAGCAGCAGCCCGAGCGCCAGCAGGTACGACCCGATGGTGCTGACCAGGTTCCACCCGTCCCAGCCCGGCTCGCTGCGGTAGGTGTAGACACGCCGGGGCATGCCGAACAGGCCGGTGAGGTGCATGGGGAAGAAGGTGACGTGCATGCCCGTGAAGGTCAGCCCGAACGCCCACCGCCCGAGCCCCTCGTGGTACATCCGGCCGGTGATTTTCGGCAGCCAGTAGTAGATGCCGGCGAGCATCGGGAAGACGGCTCCGCCGATCAGCACGTAGTGGAAGTGCGCCACCACGAAGTAGGAGTCGGTGACCTGCTGGTCGAACGCGGTGACGGCGAACATCGCGCCGGTGACGCCGCCGAGCACGAAGGTGACGATGAACCCGACCACGAACAGCAGCGGCACCCGCGGCACCAGCCGGCCGAGCAGCATGGTGGCCAGCCAGGCGAAGATCTGGATCCCGGAGGGGATCGTGATGACGGTGCTGGCCGCGCTGAAGAAGCTGTAGGACAGCTGCGGCAGCCCGGTGGCGAACATGTGGTGCACCCAGACGCCGAACGAGATGATGGAGATCGCGACGATCGCCAGCACGATCAGCGGGTAGGCGACGACGCCGCGGCGGGTGAACGCGGGGAGCACGGCCGAGACGATGCCCAGCCCGGGCATCACGATGATGTAGACGTCGGGGTGCCCGAAGATCCAGAACAGGTGCTGCCAGAGCAGCACGTTCCCGCCGCCGGACGGGTCGAAGAAGTGGGTGCCGAACCGCCGGTCGAGGAAGAGCATCGCGTTGTCCGCGTTGAGCGCCGGCAGGGCGAAGACCACCATGAACGCGGTGGCCACGATCGCCCAGACGAACAGCGGCACCCGGTTGAGCGACATCCCGGGCGCCCGCAGCTTGAGCGCGGTGACGATGAAGTTGATGGCGCCCGAGGTGGTGGAGATGCCGAGGAAGAGCAGTCCGAGCGCGTAGACGTCCATGTGCGGGCCGGGGTTGTGCTGCGCCTGGTTGAGCGGCGCGTACGCGAACCAGCCGTTGTTGGGGGCCGCCCCGAACGGCAGGCTGGCCCACATGAACAGGCCGGCGAAGAGGAACACCCAGTAGCCGAAGGCGTTCAGCCGGGGGAACGCCATGTCCCGGGATCCGATCATCAACGGGACGAGGAAGTTGCCGAAGCCGAAGAGCATCGGGGTGGCGAAGAGGAAGATCATCGCCGTGCCGTGCATCGTGAAGAGCTGGTTGTACTCGTCGGGCGACACCACGCCGGATTCGGGCCGGGCGAGTTGGGTGCGCATGACCAGGGCGCTGAGTCCGGCCAGGACGAAGAAGAACGCGGCGGTGACCAGGTAGCGTCGGCCGATCTTCTTGTGGTCGACGGTGGTGAGCCAGGCGCGCAGCGAGCGGGGCTCGGCCCAGTGCTCGGCCAGGCGGGCCAGGTCGTCCCGGCCGACGCCGGGGGCGGTGCTGGTGGTCGTGGACATGGCGGCCCCTACTCCAGCGACCGGAGGTAGGTGATGAGGTCGGGCAGCCGGGCGGCGTCGACCGGCTGCGGGGGCATGGCGTTGCCCGGCTTGACGGTCTGCGAGTTGGCGATCCAGCCGCCGAGGTGTCCGGCGTCGTTGGGCACGGCGCCGGCGCCGATGCTCCACCGCGAGCCGACGTTCGACAGGTCGGGCCCCACCCGCCCCTGTGCGGCGGTGCCGCGGACGGTGTGGCAGGCCGCGCAGGTGCCCTGCGCGAAGGTCTGCTGACCGCGCCGTTCGGCCTCGGTCCGCGGCGCCTGGGCGGGGGCGTCCAGCCGGGCAAGCCAGGCGTCGAAGTCGGCGCGGGGCTGGGCCACCACGAGGAATGCCATGTGGGCGTGCTGGGTGCCGCAGTACTCGGCGCACTGGCCGCGGTAGCTGCCGTCGCGCCGGGCCTCCAGCCAGGTCTCGCGGGTCTCGCCGGCGATCAGGTCGGTCTTCGGCATCAGCTGCGGCACCCAGAAGCTGTGCAGGACGTCGTCGGTGCGCAGGCGGACCCGGACCCGCTCCCCCACCGGGATGTGGATCTCGTTGGCGGTGGCGCCGGAGGCGCCCGCGTAGCGCACCTCCCACCACCACTTGTGGCCGGTGACCTCCACGGTGAGCGCGTCCCGGCCGGGTCCGGCGCCGAGCGCGGCGAGGTCCCGCAGGCCGACGCCGTAGACCGCCACGAGGATGACGAACGGCAGTCCGGCCCCGGCGATCGTGACGAAGCGCAGCGGTTGGCCGTGACGCACCCGGGCGGCGCCCCGCCGGAACACGAGTGCCCAGGCGAGCAGTGCCATGACCTCGGCGAACACGGCCATGGAGATCCAGAACAGCAGCCACCAGAGGCCGCTGACCCGCGCCGCCCCGGTGCCCGCGGGATTCAGGGCCGACGGGCTGCCGCCGGAGCAGCCGGCGAGCAGCAGCGGGCCGTACAGCAGCGGCAGCACCGACCGCGGCCGGCGCTGTCGCCGTGCCGGGCGCGAGGTGGTCTGCGCTGTCGTCTTCACCGGCATGGACCTTAGTACCGGTTAGCGGCCTTCATACCTTTTACCCCGAACAGCGGCGTATGGGACGACCATCGCCCTTATGGTGGGCTGCAGTCCCCACCTTCTCGGTCAAGCGCCTCCGGGACGCGGACAGGGAGATGATGCAGTCCTCCACCGTGGACCTCCTCACGGACACCGCCAGAGCAGCCGCGGCGCGCCGGACGACGGCCTGGGTCGCCGGCGGGCTCGCCGTCGCGGCCGCCGTGGCCGGCGGCTGGCTCGCGCCCCGCGACGAACTCCAGGGCGACGCGCAACGCCTCATGTACCTGCACGTCCCGGCCGCCTGGGTGGCGTACGCCGCGTTCGCGGTCGTGCTCGCGGCCAGCGGGGCGTACCTGATCGGCGGTGACCTGCGCTGGGACCGGTTCGCCCGGGCGGCGGCCGAGCTCGGCGTGGTACTCACCGCCGCCGCCATCGGCACCGGGTCCCTCTGGGGGCACCTGGTCTGGGGCACCTGGTGGGCCTGGGACCCGCGGCTGGTCAGCACCGCCCTGCTGCTGCTCGCCTACGCCGGTTACCTCGCCCTGCGCCGCACGCTGGCCGAGCGCCGGGGAGCGCGCGACGGCGGCGATCACCGGGTGGCCCGGCCCGCCGCGATCGCCGGCGTCGCAGGTTTCCTCCTCGTGCCCGTGGTGCACTTCTCCGTGGTCTGGTGGCGCTCGCTGCACCAGCAGGCGACGGTGCTGGCCCCGCACCGGCCGCCCATCGACCCCCGGATGGCCACCGCGCTGCTCCTCGCCGTGGCCGCCGCGACCCTCGCCGCGTTCTGCGTGCTGCTGCACCGGGTCCGCCGGCTGGAGCGCCGCCTGGCCCCCGCGCCCTCCCCCACCGCGAAGCGCTCGCCGGCCCGGGTCGGATGATGCGTCGCCGGAGGGGCCGGGCGGCCCTCGTCGCGGTGCTGCTCGCCGCCGGCGGGCTGCTGGTCACCAGCGCGCTCCGCGACACCGTCACCTACTACCGGACGCCCGGCGAGCTGCTCGCCGACCCGGGTCTCGCAGGCCACCGGGTCCGCCTCGGTGGCGACGTCGTGCCCGGCTCTCTGCGCCACGACGGCGAGGTCGTCGTGTTCCGCCTCGCCGAGGCGGGCCACGAGATCACCGTTGAGCAGCGCGGCGCACCCCCGGAGACCTTCCGCGAGGGGACCGGGGCGGTCGTCGAGGGCACGCTGTCCTCCGACGGCGTGTTCCGCTCCGACCACGTGGTGGTCCGGCACGGCAACGAGTACGGCCCGTCGTCCTCCCCGACGGTTCCGGTCGATGCTGGGTGACCTCGGCACCGCCGGCCTCGCCGTCGGGCTCGCCTGCGCGACCCTCACCGCCCTGCTCTGGCTGCGGGTGGCCCTGTTCGGCGCGGCCGTGCGCACCGCCCGGCACGGCACCGCGGCCACCCTGGCCGCCGCCGCCCTGGCCTGCGCCCTGCTGGAGACGGCGCTGTTGCGGCACGACTTCAGCGTCCGGTTCGTGGCCGAGAACGGCGGCCGGGACGTCCCGCTCTACTACACCCTGACCAGCCTCTGGTCGGCCCTGGACGGTTCGCTGCTGCTGTGGTTGCTGGTCCTCGGCGGCTACGCCGCGCTGCTGGCCCGGCGCGCGTACCCGCCGCGGCTGCACGCGTACGCGATGGTGGTCGTCAGCGTGGTCATGATGTTCTTCTTCGCGCTGTCCACCTTCGCCGCGAACCCGTTCCGCGCGGTGAGCCCGGTGCCGGCCGACGGCCCCGGACCGAATCCCCTGCTCCAGCAGCATCCGGCGATGGGCGTGCACCCGCCGCTGCTCTACGCCGGCTACCTCGGTCTGGTCGTACCCTTCGCGTTCGCGCTGGCGGCGCCACTGGCCGGCCGGGACGGAGCGCGCTGGGTGCGGCTGGCGCGCCCGTGGGCGCTGGTCGCCTGGGCGGCGCTGACCGGCGGCATCGGCATGGGCGCCTGGTGGTCGTACGCGGTGCTGGGCTGGGGCGGCTACTGGGCGTGGGATCCGGTGGAGAACGCCTCCCTGCTGCCCTGGCTGACCGCCACCGCGTTCCTGCACACCACCCTGGTCCGCGGGCGGGTCGCCTGGCACGGCGCGCTGGCCTGCGCGAGCTTCCTGCTGGTGCTGCTCGGCACGTTCCTCACCCGCTCGGGCGCGGTGGCCAGCGTGCACGCCTTCACCGACTCGCCGCTGGGCCCCATGCTGCTCGGCTTCGTCCTGCTGGCGGTGGTGGTGTCGGCCGTCCTGACCGGTCGCCGGGCCCCCGAGCCGGCCCGCGCCGGGCGCCCCCGGGCGCTGTCCCGCGCCAGCCTGGTGCTGGTCCACGGTGTGCTCCTGGTGACCATCGCCGCGGTGGTGCTGATCGGCACGATCCTGCCGCTGCTCACCACTCCGCTGACCGGTTCGGCGTCCTCGGTGGGCCCCGCCTACTACCAGCGCACCGCGGTGCCCCTGGCGGTCGTGGTGCTGCTGGTGATGGGCGTGACGCCGGCCCTGCGCGTCCGCGACCGGTCGGCGGCGCGGGGGCGCCTCGTCGTCCCCGCCGGCGCCGGCCTGGGCACCGTGGCCCTCGTCGGCCTGCTCAGCCGGCCCGGCCCGGCCGCGCTCACCGCGTTCGGCGCGGCCGCGTTCGTCCTCACCGGACTGGCCGGTGACCTGGCGCACCGGCTGCGCCGGCCCGGCCCGCACCGGCGGCCCGCCCGGCTCGCCGGGCTGGTCGCGCACGCCGGTCTCGCCCTGGTCGCGGTCGGCGTCGCCGGGTCGTCGGCGTACGGCCGCGACGCCGAACGGACGCTGCGGGTCGGCGAGACGCTGCGGGTGAGCGACGTCGCCGTCCGGCTGATCGGGGTGGACCGGGCCGGCGGCAGCGGGAGCATGGCGGTACAGGCCCGGCTGGCACTCACCACGCCGGGCCGCCCCGCGCGCACGATCACGCCGGCGCTGCGCTACCAGGCCGCCCGGGACACCGCGGTCACCGTGCCCGCGATCGGCACCGGCCCGCTGCGCGACACGTACGTCACGCTGCTCGCCGTCGCCGAGGACAGCGGCACCGCCACCGTACGACTCGCGGTGAACCCGCTCGTCGGACTGATCTGGGCCGGCGGCGCCCTGACCGCCGCCGGCGGGTTGCTCGCGGCCGTCGCCACCGCCCGCCCGCGTACCCGGCCGGCGGGCCGCGCCGAGCCGCCGCGGCCGGCCCCGGTGGCCGTCGGACCGGGAGCCGCGACGTGAGGCGGCCGACACGGCGCCCGGGATGGCTGCGCGCCGGGCCGGCGACGGTCCTCACGCTCACCGTCGCGGTCGGCGCCCTGATCGCCTTCGGCCTGCGCGCCCCCGCCACGCCGGAGCCCGGCGCGGCCACGGCGGTGACCGGCCGGCCCGCCCCGGCGCTGGCCGGCGCCACCCTGGACGGTGGCCGCTTCGCGCTGTCCGACGCCCGTGGCCAGGTGGTGCTGGTCAACGTGTTCGCCTCCTGGTGCGGGCCGTGCCGGGACGAGCTGCCGGTGCTCGTGGACGCCGAGCGCAGCTGGTCCCCGCGAGGCGTCCGGCTGGTCGGGCTGAACATCCGCGACGGCGCCGACGCGGTCCGGGCGCTGCTCGACGAGACCGGCGCGACCGGGTTGACCGTGGTGCCGGATCCCGACGGCACGCGGGCGGTCGAGTGGGGCGTGCGGGGCGTGCCGGAGACCTTCGTGGTCGACCGGGACGGCCGGCTCGTCGACCGGCGGCAGGGGGTGGTGACCCGGCAGTGGCTGGAGCAGCGGATCGCGCCGCTGCTGGCCGGATGAGGTGGCGCCGCGCCCTGGTGGCGCTCGTGCTCGGCACGCTCGCCGCGGCGGCCGGCGTGGCACTGGCCCGGTTCGCGGGCGACCCCGGCCGTGCGGACCCGGTGCGCGCGGTGTCCGCCGGGCTGCGCTGCCCGGCCTGCCAGGGCGAGTCGGTGGCGGACTCCCGGTCACCGGTCGCGGCGGCCATGCGGCAGGTGGTGGCGGACCAGCTCGCCCAGGGGCGGGACGAGGCCGAGATCCGGCGGTGGTTCGTCCAGCGGTACGGCGCCGACGTGCTGACCGATCCACCGGCCCGCGGGGCCCGGCTGCTGCTCTGGGGCGTACCCGTGCTGGCGTTGCTGGCCGGCGGCTATGCGGCCGTGCGGACGCTTCGGCCTGGTGCCGTCCGGACCCGAGCCGTGCGGAGCGGTGCCGCCCGGACCGATCCTGCCCGGAGTTGTGCCGTCCCGACCGGTCCGGCCGCGCCCGGGACGCCGGACGTTCGGGGCAGACGGCGGGCCTACCGGGTGGCGTCCGTGGGCCTGGTGGCGCTCGTGGCGTCCGTCGCGATCGTCGCCGACCGGCTCGACCCGCCCGCCCGGCCGGCGCCGGCCGACCCGGTGGCGGTCGTCCTCCAGCTCGCCCACGACCTGGAGACGCAGGACCGGTACGACGCCGCCGCGCAGATGTACCAGGAGGCGCTGCGGGACCGGCCCGACGACGGCGTCCGGCTGCGCCTCGCGTTCGCGCTGCTCCGGGCCGGCGACGGCGCCGCGGCGCAAGAAACCGCCCGGGACGTGCTCACCCGCGAGCCGGACTCCCCCGACGGCCTGCTGGTGCTGGGCCTGGCGCAGCGGAACAGCCGGTCCGTCGAGGCCGGCGACACGCTGCGGCGTTTCCTGGCCGTGGCACCGGCGCACCCGGCCGCCGCGGAGGTCAGGCGGCTGCTCGCGACGGGCCCGGAACCGGCCGGGCGCTGAGGTGATCTGGTCGAACCCCGGTCCCGGCCGGCGTGCGGGCTACCCGACGCCGGCCGCGGCGGCCCGGCCGGCGATGCGGCCGGAGAACAGGCAGCCGCCCAGGAAGGTGCCCTCCAGGGCGTTGTAGCCGTGCATGCCGCCGCCCCCGAAACCGGCGACCTCCCCGGCGGCGTACACACCGGCCAAGGGCTCGCCGTCGGGGCGCAGCACCCGGCCGGACAGGTCGGTGTGCAGGCCGCCGAGGGTCTTGCGGGTCAGCACGTGCAGTTGCACGGCGATCAGCGGGCCGGCCGCCGGGTCGAGCAGCCGGTGCGGGGTGGCCACCCGGATCAGCCGGTCGCCCCGGTAGCGGCGGGCGCCGCGGATCGCGTGCAGCTGGGCGTCCTTGCCGAACGGGTGGGCGATCTCCCGGTCCCGGGCCTCGATGACCCGGCGCAGCGCCGTCGCGTCGAGCTGCGGCCCGCCGCTCTCGGCGGCCAGCTTGTTCATCCCGTCGACCAGCTCCGGCAGGGCGTCGGCGACGACGAAGTCCGCGCCGTGCCGCTTGAACGCCTCCACCGGTCCCGGCGCGCCGGGGCGTACCCGCTGGAGCACCTGCCGGACGCTGCGGTTGGTCAGGTCCGGGTTCTGCTCCGAGCCGGAGAGCGCGAACTCCTTCTCCAGGATCTTCTGGGTGAGCACGAACCAGCTGTAGTCGTGGCCGGTGGCCCGCAGGTGGCGCAGCGTGGCGAGGGTGTCGAAGCCGGGGAACAGGGGCGCCGGCAGCCGCTCGCCGGTCGCGTCGAGCCAGAGCGAGGACGGCCCGGGCAGGATGCGGATGCCGTGCCCCGGCCAGACCGGGTCCCAGTTGCGCAGGCCCTCGGTGTAGTGCCACATCCGGTCCGGGTTGATCACCTGGCCGCCGGCCGTCTCGGTGACGGCGAGCATCCGGCCGTCGACGTAGGCGGGCACCCCGGTGACCATCCGGGCCGGTGGGGCGCCGAGCCGCGCCGGCCACGCGCGCCGGACCAGGTCGTGGTCGCCGCCGATGCCGCCCGAGGTAATGATCACCGCCTGCGCGCCGTACGCGAAGTCGCCGACCACGGTCCGGGAGGTGGGCCGCCCGCGCGGGGCGTCGTCGGGGGCGAGGATCGCGCCGCGCACGCCGGTGACCGCGCCGCCGCTGGTGACCAGCTCGTCGACGCGGTGGCGGAACAGCAGCCGGATCCGGCCCTGGTCGGCGGCGGCGCGGACCCGCCGGGCGAACGGCTCGACCACGCCCGGGCCGGTGCCCCAGGTGACGTGGAAGCGGGGCACCGAGTTGCCGTGCCCGTGCGCCGCCCCGCCGCCGCGCTCGGCCCAGCTCACCACCGGGAAGACCCGGTGGCCCATGCCGCGCAGCCAGGCGCGCTTCTCCCCGGCCGCGAAGTGCACGTACGCCTCGGCCCACCGGCGCGGCCAGTGGTCCTCGGGGCGGTCGAAGGCGGCGCTGCCGGTCCAGTCCTGCCAGGCCAGCTCGACGGAGTCGCGGATGCCCATCCGCCGCTGCTCCGGCGAGTCGACCAGGAACAGCCCGCCGAACGACCACCACGCCTGCCCGCCGAGGTTCTGCTCCGGCTCCTGGTCCAGCAGCAGCACCCGGCGGCCCGCGTCGGCGGCCTCGGCGGCGGCGACCAGGCCGGCCAGCCCGGCGCCGATCACGATCACATCGGTATCCACGGCACCGACCGTACGTAGCCCGGGGCCAAAATCGTTGGTCGGGGCGTGCATGATCCGCCACCAGTTTTGTCACGGCGATGACAAAGGAGCCGACGATGGCGGACACGCTGCTTCACATCGAGCCCGGCCTGGCGCGGCTCGCGCCGGCGGTCGGTGAGCAGCTGCGCGGGCTGCGGGACCCGCTGCACGGCCGGATCCTGGCGACCGTCCGCGCTGCCATGCGGGCGCAGGGCCGCTCGCTGACCGGTGGGCAGGGGCGCGGCCTGGCTCTCGGGGTGCGTACCGCGGTGGACGCCTTCGTCGACGCGGTCGCCGAGCCCGCCCGCGACCTCGCCACCACCCGGGCCGTCTTCCACGCGCTGGGCCGCACGGAGTACCGGGAGGGGCACCGGGTCGACGCGCTGCGCGCCGTGCTCACCCTCGGCGGCCGGGAGATCTGGGCCTTCCTCGTCGCGCACACCACGCCCGCCGGCCCCGCGCCAGCGGACCTGTACGTGGTCGCCGGCGCGCTCTTCGGCTACGTCGACGCGCTGGCCGGTGCCGCCGCCGAGGGATACCTCGACGAGCAACGCGAGGCGGCGCGGGACTGGGCCACCACCCGGCGGCGGCTGATCACCCTGCTCGTGCAGCCGCAACCGCCGGCCGAGGCCGCGCTGCGCGCCGCCGCCGACGCGGCCCGCTGGCCGCTGCCCCGTACGGTCGCCGTGCTCAGCGTCGACGGCGACGACGCCGAGCACCTGGGCCGGACCATCGGGGGCGGCGCGATCGCCACGGTCATCGACGACGCGGTACGGATCGTGCTGCCCGAGCCGGCCACCCCGGGACGGCTCGACCGGGCCCGCCAGGCCCTCGCCGGGCGGCGGGCGGCAGTCGGGCCGAGTGTGGTGCTGGGCATGGCCCGGCTGTCGTACCGGATCTCCGGGCGCGCCCTGGCGTTGCGCCGTGACGGGGTGCTCCCCGGCGACCCGGTGGCCGGGGACGAGCACCTGCTCACCCTGCTGCTGCGCTGGGAGCCGGGGCTGGCCGACCACCTGGCCGAGGCCTGCCTCGCGCCGCTGGCCGGCGTGCGGCCGGCCGCCCGGCGGGCCCTGGCCGAGACGCTGCACGGCTGGCTGCGCCGCCAGGGGCAGGTGGTCGCCGTGGCGGAGGACCTGCACACCCACCCGCAGACCGTGCGCTACCGGATGCGCCGGCTGCGCGAGCTGTTCGGCGCGGATCTCGACGACCCCGACCGGCGTCTGGTGCTCCACCTCGCGCTGCGGCACCGGCTGGGCGGCGGGTAGCGATGTCGTACCGGTGGTCCATGATCCTTGTCGTCACAGCGGCACGGATGTGGGCCGGCGACGGCGCCTCCGCGTGCCCGGCGCGGGCCAGGCGGCGGGGAGGTCGAGATGACGGAGGCGACGGACGCCTCGTGGCGGCGGCGGAGCGTGCTGCGGGTGGTGCCACCCGCCCGGGCGCGCAAGCTGGCCAAGGTGCCCTTCGTGGAGCTGGCCGACGGGCGGCTGCAGGGCGTGGTCTCCAGCGGGTCCGATGTGGAGCGGGTGTACGTGTCGTCGGTGTCCGCCGGCAGCCACACCGTCAACTGCAGCACGAACAACAACCGGCCGTGCGGCGGCCTGCGGGGCAGCCTGCTCTGCAAGCACCTGCACGCGCTGGCCGACGAGGCCCTGCTGCAGTACGGCGCCGCGCAGGTCGCCCGCTACCTGCGCGTCGACGTGGGCGACGGGGTCGGCAGCGGCGCGGACCTGTTCGCCCGGATGGACGCCCGGCACGAGCCGACCCCGGCGGCCGTGGTGTTCAGCCGCTTCCTGCGCCACCTGGCCTACCTGGAGGTGCCGGCCACCACCGTTTCCGTGCCGGAGCTGCACTGGTTCCCGGCGACCGCGGGGGTGCGCTGATGCTGGCCGCGCAGCTCGCCCAGCTGCGCGCCGCCGCCCCGGCCGGGATGGCCGAGGCGCTCGACGTGATCACCGGCGTGGACGACGCGCTCGTCCGCGGCCTGGCCCGGGTCGGCGAGGCCGACGCGACCGCGCTGACCGCGCTGGCCGGCGCGGTGTCCGGCACGCCGCTGGCCGGCCGGGTCGCCGAGGCGGTGGGCGCGGCGACGAGCGGCGCGCTCACCGAGGACCACCTGGCCGCCCTGGCCGGCGCCCGGTCGGCGCTGCTCGGCGCGGTGCACGACGCTCTGCTCGACGCCCTCGACGCCGCGCTCGGCCGGCACCGGTCGCCGTGGACCGGCCCGGGCGCCGGTGCCCCGGAGCCGGCGGCGGCCCCGGCCGGGGCCCGGGCCTGGCTGCACGAGCTCGCGTTGACCGGCTGGCGCGGCGTCGACCACGACCTGGTGTCCGGCAGCGCCGCGCCGGTCGAGGCGGCCCTGGCGGCGCCGGAGCTGCGCCGGCTCGCCGTGCTGCTCGACGGCTTCGCCGCCGAGCTGCGGGCCTGCCTGCCGGTGGCCACCCTGCCGCAGGTGCCGGCCCGCCGGTGGGCCGACTTCTGGGCGCGGGCCGTGCTGCTCGCCGGGGGCGCGGCGGCCCCGGTCGCGGCGGCGGAGCCGGTCTCGGGCCGGCTGCTGCCGCTCGGCGTGGACGTCCACGAACACGACACGGCCGTGCAGGTGCAACTGCACGCGCTGCTCGAACCGGCCGGCGGCGGCACGCCCCGGGCGGTCCGCGTCACGGTGGCCGCCGCGAAGGTGGCCACCATCGTGGGCCCGGCGGTGTGGCGACTGCTGGAGGCGCACCCCGTACTCCTCAAGGCTCTGGCGGAACGGCGGTCCGTGACGGTCACCGACCTGCCGCTGCACGGCGGCGACCTGCGCTGGGACGACACCCGCGCGGACCTCGGCGAGCCCGCCGACCCGTTCGCCACCGCCCGGGTCCTGCTCGCCGCGGCGGTCGCCGCCGCGACCCCGCCGCTGGACCGGCACCCCGCCGCGATCGCCGAGCCGGTGCTCGTGGAGGGCTACGCCACCCGCGACGACGGCGGCGACCTCGTGCTCGACCTCGACGGGCACCCGGTCGCGGTGACCACCGACCGGTTGCCGGCCGCCGGCCCGCTCACCCGCGAGCTGGTCGCCGCCTCCACCGCCTGCCTCGGCCTGCTGCGCTGGGACGACGGCCGTTGGCTGCTGCAACCCCTCGCCGTGCGCGCCACCGTGAAGCGGCAGGCCGTCGAGGCGCACAACGGCGACTGGGCGTGCGGCGTCACCGACGCCAAGGTCGGCAAGGCCGAGGCCAAGGCCGGCGACGCCGTGGCCGTGCTGCGCGAGCGCGCGGGACGGTTGCTGCGCCGATGACCGCCGACCGCAACGACGAGAACCGCCGGCAGGTGCTCTACTGGCGGCTGCTGGCCCGCCTGTTCAACCCCGACGAGCAGCCCGCGCTGGAGTCGGCCGCCGTGGCCGTCGTCGACGACCTCGGCCTGCCCGCCGCGCTGCTGGACCCGGCGGTCTCCGTGGACACCGTGGTGCAGCGCTTCCCGGCTCTCGCCGCCGACCTGCGCGGCCTGCTCGCCGGCGGCGACGCCCCGGCCGAGGCCGGGACGTTCGCGCCCGGCGAGGCCGAGGTACGCCGCGCCGCGCTGGTGTCCAAACTGCTGCTCAACGTGTTCGCCACCGGCGCCGGCGAGGTCAGCGCCGGGCAGCTCGCCCGGTGGCAGGCCGACGCCGGCTGGTTCGAGCAGGCGCTCGGCGCCGAGCCCGGCGAGCTGCGCCGGCAGGGCACCGGCCTCGGCGCCACCCTCGCCGGGCTGGAGGGCGACCTGGTCCGGCGGATGCACCTGCGGGAGGTGCTGGCCGACCCGGCGCTGGCCGGCCGGCTGACCCCGAGCATGTCGCTGATCGAGCAACTGCTGCGGGACAAGGCGAACCTGTCCGGGGTGGCGCTGGCGAACGCGAAGTCGCTGATCCGCCGCTATGTCGACGAGGTCGCCGAGGTGCTGCGCACCCAGGTCGAGCAGGCGAGCGTCGGGGCGATCGACCGGTCGGTGCCGCCCAAGCGGGTGTTCCGCAACCTCGACCTCGACCGCACCATCTGGCAGAACCTCACCAACTGGAGCCCGGAGGACGAGCGCCTCTACGTCGACCGGCTCTATTACCGGCAGACCGCCCGGCGCACCACCCCGGCCCGGCTGATCGTGGTGGTGGACCAGTCCGGATCGATGGTCGACTCGATGGTCAACTGCACCATCCTCGCCTCGATCTTCGCCGGGCTGCCCAAGGTGGACGTGCACCTCATCGCGTACGACACCCGGGCGCTGGACCTCACCCCGTGGGTGCACGACCCGTTCGAGGTGCTGCTGCGCACCAACCTGGGCGGCGGCAACGACGGCCCGGTGGCCATGGCGCTGGCCCGGCCGAAGATCGTCGAGCCGCGCAACACCGTTCTGGTGTGGATCTCGGACTTCTACGAGTTCGACCGCTCGCAGCCGCTGTTCGACGGCATCGAGGCCGTGCACCGCTCCGGGGTGCGGTTCATCCCGGTCGGCTCGGTGAACAGCTCCGGCGGCCAGAGCGTCAACCCCTGGTTCCGGCAGCGCCTCAAGGACCTCGGCACCCCGGTCATCTCCGGCCACATCCGCAAACTCGTCTTCGAGCTCAAGAGCTTCCTCACCTAGGAGACCACCCCTGATGTCCGACATGCTCCGTGCCCCCGCCGAGGTCAAGTACGCCGACGAGCTCGCCTACCTGGAGTCCGTCGACACCGGCCCGAAGCCGTTCTCCTGGCGGCTCAGCCCGCGGATGGTCCGGCTGTTCGTCCTCGGCTCCGAACGCGCCGACGGCCTGGACCGGGAGATTCCGCAGAAGTGGTTCGGCGACCGCAGCTTCGTCGAGCGCAGCATCGTCACCCTGGCCTCGGACCGGGGCCTGCTGCTGATCGGTGACCCGGGCACCGGCAAGAGCTGGCTGGCCGAGCTGCTGGCCGCCGCCATCTGCCGCAACTCCACCCTGGTCGTGCAGGGCACCGCCGGCACCACCGAGGACCACATCAAGTACTCGTGGAACGTGTCCATGGTCATCGCCCGCGGGCAGTCCCGCGAGTCGATGATCCCCTCCCCGATCATGACCGCCATGGAGCAGGGCGTCATCGGCCGCTTCGAGGAGCTGACCCGCTCCACCAGCGACGTGCAGGACGCGCTGATCTCCATCCTCTCCGAGAAGTACGTCTCGATCCCCGAGCTCAACGACGACAACATCGTCTTCGCCAAGCCCGGCTTCTCGATCATCGCCACCGCGAACAGCCGCGACCGCGGCGTCAACGACCTCTCCTCGGCGCTCAAGCGGCGGTTCAACTTCGTCCGCATCCCGGTGGTGACCAACAAGCGCAGTGAGGCGGAGATCGTCCGCTTCCGCACCGAGGAACTCCTCCACCGGCACCGCATCGAACTGGACGTCCCGCCCACCCTGCTGGACATCCTGCTGCAGAGCTTCGCCGACCTGCGGGCCGCCGCCGCGTCCGCGACCAGCGACGACGAGAAGCTGGAGTCGGCGCTGTCCACCGCCGAGCAGATCGGCGTACTGGAGGACGCCATCCTGCACAGCCAGTTCTTCGGCGACCGCACCCTGCGCCCGGAGACCCTCGCCGGTTCGCTGATGGGCTCGCTGGCCCGGCGCAGCCCGGAGGACCTGGCCATCCTCAACAAGTACCTGCACGGCGTCATCGAGCCGCGGGCCAAGCAGGACGGTGGCGAGTGGACCGGCTTCCTCGACGGCGGCCGCCAGGCGATCGCGTCCCTGTCGTGAGCGCACCCACCGCCCCCGGCCTGTTCGGCGCCCTGCGCGAGCAGCTCACCGACGCGGCCGCCGCGTTCGCCGGCTCCCCCGACGCGCTCGCGGGCATCCTCGCCGGCATCGTCGACGACGTCGACCGGGCCATCGGCGAGCGGCTGGAGATCTTCCCGGTCTGCCACCACTCCCCGGCCAGCGCGCTGGCCATGGTGCGCCGGCTGCGGGCCAAACAGCCCAAGGTCATCTACCTGGAGCTGTGCGAGGACCTGCGACCGCTGCTCGGCGAACTGCGCAACTGCCGGCTCCCGGTGGCCGTGCAGGCGTTCGCCACCGAACTGGACGGCTTTCCCGCCGAGTGGAGCCCGCTCAGCGTCGTCGCCCCGATCACCGAGGCGTCCGCCGAATACCAGGCCATCGCGTACGCGCTGGAGACCCCGGGCGTGGAGCTGGTGCTGGTCGACCGCTCCACCGACCACGTCTTCCAGTGGTCCCCCCGCGCCGCCGGCGAGGCCCTGCAGGACGGCCCGGCCCCGGATCCCGAGGCGGGTGAGGAAGCGGCGCTGCACGGCGACGCGGTCGGCGTGGAGATCGGCGACCTGCGCCCCCGGTTCGCCGAGCTGGAGGCGTACCTGCTGCACCACGGGAAGGTGCGCCACTGGTCGGAGTGGTGGGACCAGTACGTCGAACGGCCCCTCGCCGACGCCGACCACGACACCTACCGGCAGGTGATGGTGCTCATCGGCAGCCTGTTCCGGCGGCTGCGCCCCGTCGACGCCGACCGGCACGACCGGGACGAGGACCGCGAGCGCTACATGTGGACCCGGATCCGGCAGCACCTGGCCGCCTCCGGCGCCGACCCCGCCGACTGCCTCTACGTCTGCGGCGCCTTCCACGCCGCCAGCCACGTCGAGCAGTTCGGCCTGGACTCGACCGCACCGGACTTCGCGATCAGCCCCCGCACCGGCACGCGCTGGCGCTACGGCCTGATCCCGTCCAGCCACTCGGCCATCGAGGCGCAGTTCGGCCTGGCCCCGGGCGCGGTCTCGATCGCCGCTGCGAGCTGGACGACCGCGGTGAGCCGCTCGGGCCTGGTCCCGTACCGGCTCGACGGCCAGCGGGGCCAGAAGAAGACCCGGCGGTCCCGGGCCGCCGGCACCCCCGCCCCGGCCGGGCCGGCCACCGACCGGCTCACCGGGTTCCTGGCCGCGCCACCCGCCCTCGACGAGCTCGCCGAGGCGGAGCTGCGCGGCTGGTGCGTCGACATCGTCCGGCTGGCCCGCCGCAACGGCTACCTGGCCAGCACCGCCGACGCCATCGCCGTCTTCGAGACCTCGATCCTGCTGGCCAACCTGCGCAACCGGGCCCGGCCCACCCCGTACGACTTCGCCGACGCCGCGGTCACCTGCATCGAGAAGGACGTGGTGCCCGGCCGGCGCGACGTCCGCCGGCTCTGCGAGATCCTGCTCGGCGGCGACCGCATCGGCCAGGTCGGCTACGACTCCCTCCCCCCGCTGGCCCGCGACGTCCTCGACCGGCTGCGCCCGCTGGGGCTGGATCTGGAGAAGCGGACCGTGCAACGGGCGCTGCTCGACCTGCGGGCCGACCGGGCACTGGCATCCTGCTCCGACCTGCTGTGGATGCTGCGGCACCTGCTGCCGCCGGACGCGGCGCGGCCCATCATGGGCGAACGGCGCCTCGGGCACCGGTCGCTGCAGGAGAGCTGGGATCTGGCCCTCGGCCGCAACCAGCGCGCCCTCATCGAGCTGGGCTACGAGGGCGTCACCGTCGAGCAGGTGCTGGAACAGCGCCTGCGGCGCGCTGTCCGCGGCCCCGACGCGACCGCCGCCCGCGCCCTCGCCGCCGTCGAGGACGCTATCCGCCTGCTCGACAGCCCGCGCCTGGTCGACGAGCTGGGCGCGCGGGCTGTGGAACTGCTCGCCGCCGAGCGCACGGTCGACGACGCCCCGGACGTGCTGCGCCGGATCCGCCGGCTGCTCGCCCACCACCGCACCACCGCGCCGGCCCTGCCGGCCTGGTGCCAGGCGTTCGTCATCACCGGGTACGCGCACTACTGCACCCTGCTGCCCACCGCCTTCGTCGACGAGGGGACCGGGGTACGGCAGGTCGGCGCCATGCTGGGCTTCCTGTTCAGCATGGAGAGCCTCGCGCTGTCGCTGGGCTGCGACCGCGCACAGCTCGAACTGGCCGTCGCCCAGTCCCACCCGGAGGCCCCCGCCAAGGTGGCGCTGCTCTGGGCGGCCCGCCACCAGCTCGGCCTGCTTCCCCTGGCCGACCTGCGTGCCCGCTGCGCCGACCTGCTGGCCAACCCGCTGGTGGTGCCGGCGTTCCCGCAGTACCTGTCCGGCTTCGTGCACGCCCTGGAGCCGGTGCCGGCGTTGGCGCCGTTCGTGGTCGAGACCATGTCGAGCGCGTTCGCCCGGCTTCCCGACCCGGTGCTGCTGCCGTGGCTGCCCACGCTGATCACGACGCTGCGGGAGCAGGGCCCGGAACTGGTGCCGCTGCTGGTCCGCGAGGCCGAACGCACCTTCCCCGCCACCCTGCCCGCGCTCGACGCCTGGACGCCACCGTGGGCGGCGCCCGCACCGTCGGCCGGGCCGGTGTCGGCGGCAGCGGCGGTGCCGGCGATCGGCGGTGCGGTGCACGCCCTGCTGGTGGCGCATCCGCGGTCGGTGGACGCGGTGGCCGGGCTGCTCGGGTGCGACGGTCCGTGGCGACCGGCCGTCGGCCGCCCCGAGCCCGGGGATGCGGCTGGCGCGCTGGTGGCCGCGCACCCGGCGACCGCCGTGGCGGTCGCCGGCCTGCTGACGACCGGGTGACCTTGCGGGTGGGGGCCACCATGGGAGCGTGCTTCGCTTTCTGCTGAACCTGTTGTGGCTCGTCTTCGGCGGTGGTTTCGTCCTGGCCCTGGGCTACGGGGTGGCCGCCCTGATCTGCTTCGCGCTGGTGGTCACCATCCCGTTCGGGGTGGCCTCGCTCCGTCTCGCCTCGTACGCGCTGTGGCCGTTCGGCCGCACGCTCGTCCCGAAGCCCGGCGCCGGGGTCGCCTCCGGCCTGGCGAACGTGCTGTGGGTGCTGCTGGCCGGCTGGTGGCTGGCCCTGTCGCACATCCTCGCCGGTGTCGCGCTCTGCGTGACGATCATCGGCATCCCGTTCGGGGTGGCCAACTTCAAGCTGGTCCCGGCCGCGCTCTGGCCGCTCGGCCAGGAGGTCGTCGAGACGCCGTGAGGCGGCCGCCTCCCCCGGCGGGCCGCTCAGCCGCGCAGCAGCGCGTTGAGCCGGGCGGCCTGCCGGGTGAGGTGGTCGCGTTCGGCCAGGCTGGACGCCGACCGGGCGGCTTCGGCGTAGAGCCGGGCGGCGGGCGCGAGGGCGCCGTCCCGTTCCCTGAGGTACGCCTCGACGGCGGCGTACCGGGGCAGGGCGGGGTCCAGCCTCGCCAGGGCGGCCAGTCCCGCCCGCGGACCGTCGGCCTCGCCCACGGCGACGGCCCGGTTGAGGCGGGCCACCGGGCTGTCGGTGAGGCGCACCAGTTCGTCGTACCACTCGACGATCTGGACCCAGTCGGTCTCCTCGACCGTCCGGGCATCGGCGTGCAGCGCGGCGATGGCGGCCTGGGCCTGGAACTCGCCCAGGCGGTCGCGGGCGAGGGCCCGCTGGAGGACGTCGACGCCCTCGGCGATCAGGCGGGTGTTCCACCGGCTGCGGTCCTGCTCGGCCAGGGGCACGAGCCGGCCGTCGGGGCCGGTCCGTGCCGTGCGGCGGGCATGGTGGAGCAGCATGAGCGCGAGCAGGCCGGCGACCTCCTCGTGGTCGGTCCTGGCCGCCAGCTCGCGGGCGAGCCGGATCGCCTCGCCCGCGAGGTCGACGTCGCCGGAGTAGCCCTCGTTGAAGACCAGGTAGAGCACGCGCAGCACGGTGGCGACGTCACCGGCCTGGTCGAGGCGGACCCCGGAGATCGTCCGCTTGGCCCGGCTGATCCGCTGCGCCATGGTCGCCTCCGGCACCAGGTAGGCCTGCGCGATCTGGCGGGTGGTCAGGCCGCCCAGGGCGCGCAGCGTCAGCGCGACGGCCGACGCGGGGGTCAGGGACGGGTGCGCGCACAGGAAGTACAGCTGGAGCGTGTCGTCCACGGCCTCGGCCGGGCCGGGTGCCGGCTCGGCGTCGACGCGTACCTCCCGGTGCCGCCGGGAGGCGTCGGCACGGGCCGCGTCGAGGAACTTGCGCCAGGCCACCGTGACCAGCCAGCCCTTCGGGTCGCGCGGTGGGTCGTCCGGCCACCCGCCAACCGCCTCGACCAGGGCGTCCTGCACGGCGTCCTCGGCCGCCGCGAAGTCGGCTCCGCGGCGGACGAGGATCCCGATCACGGTGGGCGTGAGGGTCCGCAGCAGGACCTCGTCCACCGTGCTCACTCCGTGATGGTCGGGGGCTCGGTCAGGAACGGCCGCACCTCGAGCCACTCGTGGATCGGCTTCCCACCCGCACCCGGCGCCGCGGACAGCTCCCCGGCGAGTTCGAGCGCCCGCTCGTAGCTGTCGACGTCGATCACCATCCAGCCGGCGATCAGGTCCTTGGTCTCCGCGAACGGGCCGTCGGTGACCGGCGGGCGCCCCTCGCCGTCGTAGCGGACGAACGTTCCCTCCGGGGACAGCGCCTGGCCGTCGACGAACTCGCCGGTGCCTTCGAGCCGGGCGGCGAAGTCCTGCATGTACCGCACGTGGGCCGAGACCTCCTCCGGCGTCCACTGGTCCATCGGCACGTCGTTGACCGCTGCCGGGGCGCCCCGGTAGTGCTTGAGCAGCAGGTACTTCATCATGTTCTCCTCAGTGCGGTACGGCCGTCGTCGCCGTGTTCACCCGGGGGACGGAGCCGCGCGCCGGTTCTCGACATGCCGTCGCGACTTTTTCCTGGCGAGTTTCGATGACACCACACCCCCCGCACATGTGGGCCGGTCACACCCGCTAGAGCATCCTAGGAGGCTGGGGTGAGGAGTGGAGTGGGCTCACCCGAAAGGGGCTCACAACCGGGGTGGCGCGGCTACGGTCGGAGTGGTGGGCGGTCATATCGGGGTGATCGAGACACTCAAGGCAGACCCCTCCATGTCGGGCCTGCGCCGATCGCTGGAGGCGTACTACGGCGACCCGGCCCGCGACGCCGCGATGGACGCGTTCTACGCCCCCCTGGTCCGCCCCGGCGACCTGGTCTTCGACGTCGGCGCGCACGTGGGCGACCGGCTCGGCAGCTTCCGGCGCCTGGGCGCCCGCGTGGTGGCCGTCGAGCCGCAGCCGCTGTGCACCCGGGCGCTGCGCGCCCTCTACGCCGGCGACAACCGGGTGACCGTGGTGGAGGCGGCGTGCGGTGCGCGTACCGGGCCGGTGCGGCTGCACGTGAACTCGGCGAACCCCACGATCTCGACCGCGTCGGCCGGGTTCCTGGAGGCCGCCCACGGAGCCCGCGGCTGGGCGCACGAGGTCTGGGACGCCGAGATCGAGGTGGCGGGCACGACGCTCGACACCCTGATCGCGACGCACGGCGTGCCGGCCTTCGTGAAGATCGACGTGGAGGGCTTCGAGGACGCCGTGCTGGCCGGCCTCAGCCGGCCGCTGCCGGCCCTGTCGTTCGAGTTCACCACCATCGAGCGCGACCTGGCCGCGCGCTGCCTGGACCGGCTCACCGGGCTGGGCTTCGGCTCGTTCACCGTGGCACTCGGCGACGAGATGGCGTTCGCCCTCCCCCGCTGGCGGCCGGCGGACGAGGTGGCGGCCTACCTCCGGGCCCTGCCGCACGAGGCCAATTCGGGCGACGTCTACGCCCGGACCCGCCCGGCCTGACCCAGCCGATTCCTCGCATCGACGCTGCTCACACCCTCGATGGACGGCGTTGTCCAGAGGCACTTTTTTCAGGTTTCGAACTTAGCCATGTTTCGTTACCCGCCCGTTATTGACGTGACCGGCGCCACTTCGGTTGACTGCGACGGAACCGCTTCCGCAACCGGTTCCGAAACATCCCCCTCACCCCTGCGACCCGGGAGCGTCACGTGCCGATCACCATCGCCGACGTCGCCACCCGCGCCGGCGTGAGCAAGACGACGGTGTCCCGGGTGCTCAACGGCAAGGGCGAGGTGCACGTCCGCACGGCCGACCGGGTCCGCGCGGTCATCAACGCCCTGGGATACGTGCCGAGCGCCCGCGCGGTCGGCCTGGCCCGCGGGCGTACCCGGGTGGTGGGCATGCTGGTCCCGGCGCTGACCTGGCCCTGGATGGGTGAGGTGCTCCAGGGCGCGGCCGACGTGGTCGAGGCCGAGGGGTACGGGATGCTGCTGTTCACCTGCACCCACGGCGACGAGTCGATGCGGCGGTTCGCCTCCCAGGTCTCCGCCAAGTCCTTCGACGGCCTGCTCGTGGTCGAGCCGGAGGGCACCCTCGACTACATCACCGAGCTGCACGAGCGCGGCCTGCCGGTGATCCTCATCGACGACCGCGGCCACCAGCCCGGCTTCCCGTCGGTGCGGACCACCAACGAGTCCGGCGCGCGGGCGGCGGCGGCGCACCTGCTGGCCCAGGGGCGGAAGCGGCCGCTGGTCGTCACCGGCCTGAGCCGCTTCGGCTGCACCCGGGAGCGGCTCGCCGGTTTCGCGGCCGGGTACGCCGACGCCGGCCTGCCCATCGATCCGGCCCTCGTCGTGGAGGGCGACTTCACCTTCGAGTGCGGGCGGGTCGCGGTGGAACGCCTGCTCGCCGACGGCGTGCTGTTCGACGCCGTCTTCGCCCACAACGACCTCTCCGCCGCCGGGGCGCTCCAGGCCCTGCGGGACGCGGGCCGGCACGTCCCGGACGACGTGGCGGTGGTCGGCTTCGACGACCTGCCGCTGGCCGGGCACACCCATCCACCGCTGAGCTCGGTGCGCCAGCCGCTGCGGGAGATGGGGGCGGTCGCCGCCCGCACCCTCATCGCCCACCTCGGCGGGACCCCCCTGCCCGCCACCCCGACCGTCATCCCGACCAGCTTCACCGTCCGCGCCTCGACCGGCACCACCTGACCTCGCCACCGCTGTAGCACCACCCGCACCGGCGAGCGCCCCGCCCGCCGGTGGCACCACCGCACACCCTCCATCCACCACATCCCGCCCCAGGACTGCGGGAGCACCGAGGGAGACCTCCATGAGAAGAAGGCAACTCCTCGCCGTCGCGCTGGCCGGCGCGATGGCCACCGGCGTCGCCGCCTGCGGCGACAGCCCGAACGCCAACAAGAAGAACGGCCAGGCGGCCACGGTGCTGAACGTCGGCATGCCGAACGGCCCGCAGGCCGAGAACAACAACCCGTTCCTGACCACGTCCGCCGCGGCCTCGCTCGGCTACCGCTGGCAGATCTACGAGCCGCTGATGATGTGGAACCCGGTGAAGCCGGCCGACCCGTTCAAGCCGTGGCTGGCCACCAAGGCCGAGTGGTCGCCGGACTACACCTCGGTCAAGGTCACCATCCGGGACAACGCCACCTGGTCCGACGGGCAGAAGGTCACCGCCGAGGACGTCGCCTTCACCTACAACCTGGTGAAGAAGTACCCGGCGCTCAACGACCAGGGCGTGCCGTACACCGATGCGACCGCCAGCGGCAACGAAGTCACCATCAAGATGGAGAGCCCGCAGTTCGTCAACCAGCAGAAGGTGCTGTGGCGGGTGCCGATCGTGCCCAAGCACATCTGGGAGAAGATCAGCGACCCGACGACCGACGCCGTGAAGGAGCCGGTCGGCAGCGGCCCGTACACGCTGAAGTCGTTCACGCCGGCCAGCATGACCCTGTCGGTGCGCGACAAGGGCTACTGGCAGGACCTGCCGAAGGTCAAGGAGCTGCGCTACACCTCCTACACGGACAACAGCGCGCAGACCACCGCCCTGGCCAACGGCGAGTCGGAGTGGAGCTTCGTCTTCATCCCCAACTACCAGGCCGTCTTCGTGGCCAAGGACCAGGAGCACCACAAGGTGTGGGCGCCGCCGGTGCTGGGCATCCACGGCCTCTACCTCAACACCACGAAGAAGCCGTTCGACGACCCGACGCTGCGCCGCGCCATGAGCATGGTCGTCGACCGCGAGGACATCTTCACCACGGCCGAGGCCGGCTACTTCCACCCGCTGGTCAAGAGCGTCACCGGCCTGCCCAGCCCGGCCGGTGACTCGTTCATCGCCCCGGAGTTCAAGGGCCAGGACCACAAGGTCGACATCGAGGGCGCGAAGACGCTGCTGACCGGCGCCGGCTACAAGCTGGAGGGCAACACCCTCAAGGACAAGACCGGCAAGCCCGTCACCATCAAGCTGACCGACCCGGCCGGCTGGTCCGACTACCAGACCAGCCTGGAGATCGTGAAGGGCAACCTGGCGAAGATCGGCATCGCGGCCACGGTCGACAAGGCCAACCAGGACGCCTGGTTCCGCAACGTCGAGCAGGGCAACTTCGAGGCGACCTTCCGGTGGACCGAGAGCGGCGCCACGCCGTACGACATCTACCGCACGGTGATGGACGGCCGGCAGCTCAAGCCGATCGGCACCGCCTCCCCCGCGGGCAACTTCGGCCGCTTCAACAACTCGGAGGCGACCGAGGCGCTGAAGGCGTACGCGAACGCCACCGACGAGGCGGCCCGGACCGCCGCCATGAACACGCTCCAGAAGGTCTTCGTCGAGCAGACGCCGATGATCCCGGTCGGCGCGGACAACATCGGCGGCGCGTACAGCACGAAGAACTGGACCGGCTGGCCGGACGACTCGAACCCGTACGGCGCCATGCAGCCGACCCAGCCCAACGCGGTGGACGTGGTCCTGCACCTCAAGCCCGCCAACGGCTGACCTCCTCAACCGCCTCCCCGGCCGGCTCCGCGGCCGGCCGGGGAGGCGCACCCCACGTTCAGACAGGAACTCGGCATGACGTTGAGCGAGAGCGCGGCGGCGCCGGTCGACGAGGTGGTGCTGGAGGCCGTCGGCCTCACCAAGCACTTCCCCGTCCGCAGGCGGCTGCGTGACCTCTTCTCCCGGACGCCGGCCGTCGTGCACGCCGTCGACGACGTATCGTTCGCGCTGCGTCGCGGCCGGGTGACCGCGCTGGTCGGGGAGTCCGGCTCCGGCAAGTCCACGGTGGCGCGGCTGCTGGCCCAGATCTATCCCCGTACCGACGGCGACATCCGCCTGCACGGCACCTCGACCCGGGTGCGCGGTGGCCGGCCGTTCCGGTCGTACGTGCGGCGGGTCCAGCTGATCCTGCAGGACCCGTTCGCCTCGTTGAACCCGGTGCACACCGTGCGCTACCACCTGACCCGGTCGCTGCGGATCCACGGCAACGCCGGGCGCGGCGCCGAGGACCTGGAGAAGGCCCTCGGCAAGCTGCTCACCCGGGTGAGCCTCACCCCGCCCGAGCGCTACCTGGACGCCTTCCCGCACGAGCTGTCCGGCGGCCAGCGGCAGCGCGTCGCCATCGCCCGGGCCCTCGGGGCCGACCCGGAGGTGCTCCTCGCCGACGAGCCGGTCTCCATGCTCGACGTCTCGATCCGCCTCGGCGTGCTGAACCTGCTGCAGGACCTCAAGCAGCGGCTCGACATCGCCATCCTCTACATCACGCACGACATCGCCTCGGCCCGCTACTTCGCCGACGAGACGATCGTGATGTACGCCGGCCGGATGGTCGAGGGCGGCGACAGCGAGACCGTCACCCAGAGCCCGGCCCACCCGTACACCCGGCTGCTCACCGACTCGGCGCCGGACCCGGAGCGGATCACCGGCGACGGCGCCGGTGCCGGGGCGGCCGCCGGTGCGGACCGCGGTCAGGGCGAGCCGCCGAGCCTGATCGCCCCGCCGTCGGGCTGCCGGTTCCACCCTCGGTGCCCGCACGCCATGCGGCGTTGCACCACCGACCTGCCGCCGCGGCTCGACATCGGTGACCGGCCCGGTCACTGGGCGGCGTGCTGGCTCTACGACGCGGACACCGTCGCCGCCGACGCCCCCGGCTCGGCCGCGCCCGACGCCGACCCGACCGTGCCACCGCCCGCGCCGGCGGCCGAGCGGGACGGCACCGCCACCCTCGGGGAGGCACGATGAGGTTCCTTCTGCAGCGCACGGCCTTCTACCTGTTCACGGCGTGGGCGGCCATCACGCTCAACTTCTTCATCCCGCGGCTGGTGCCGGGCGATCCGGTGCAGTCCCTCATCTCGCGCAACCAGGGCCGGATCAGCGCCGACGCCATCAACTCGCTGCGCGTGCTGTTCGGGCTGGACTCGCACGAGAACATCTGGCAGCAGTACCTCGACTACTGGGGGCAGCTGCTCCACGGCGACCTGGGGCTGTCGTTCACCTTCTTCCCCACGCCGGTGTCGACGGTGATCGGCGACAGCCTGCCGTGGACGGTCGGCCTGGTGGGCATCACCACCATCATCAGCTTCCTGCTCGGCACCGCGCTCGGCGTCGGCGCCGGCTGGCGGCGCGGCTCCTGGGTCGACGGGCTGCTGCCGGCCACGACGTTCCTGTCCTCGATCCCGTACTTCTGGCTGGGTCTCGTCGCCATCGCCGTGTTCACCGGGCCGGGGAGCTTCTTCCCGTCCTCCGGCGGCTACGAGGCGGGCCTCGTGCCGGCGTTCGACGCGTACTTCATCCCGAGCGCGATCAAGCACAGCGTCCTGCCCGCCGCCACCATCCTGGTCTCCTCGATGAGCGGGTGGATCCTCAGCATGCGCAACATGATGGTGACCGTCTCGTCGGAGGACTACATCACCGTCGCCCACGCCAAGGGCCTGTCGGAGCGCCGGGTGGCCCTGAGCTACGCCGCCCGCAACGCGCTGCTGCCGAACGTCTCGGGCTTCGCGCTGTCGCTCGGGTTCATCGTCGGCGGCACGCTGCTCGTGGAGATCGTGTTCTCCTACCCGGGCCTCGGTTTCCAGCTCTTCCAGGCGGTCGGCTACAAGGACTACCCGCTCATGCAGGGGATCTTCCTGATCATCACGATCTCCGTGCTGGTGGCGAACCTGCTCGCCGACGTCGCGTACCTGCTTCTCGACCCGCGGACCCGAAAGAGCTGAGCGATGACCATCTCACCGTCGAGCATCGAGCAGGTCATCCCCGGCCAGGGGGCGATGGCCCAGCCGTCGGCCGCACCCGGCCGGGCGAAGCGGCGCCGGTTCCGGTTCGTCGCCAACGCCAAGGCCGCCACCGGCCTGGTCATCCTGGCCGTCTACTGCCTGTTCGCGGTCATCGGGCCCTGGGTGGCGCCGTACGACCCGGACGCGCGCAGCGCCGATGTGCTGCAGGCGCCCTCGGCGCGGCACTGGTTCGGCACGACACACCTCGGTCAGGACATCTTCAGCCAGATCCTGGTGGGCGCGCGCAGCGTCATGCTGGTGGGCCTGCTCGCCGGCGTGCTGGCGACGATCCTGTCCATCCTCATCGGCGTGACGGCCGGCTACCTCGGCGGGGTGCCCGACGAGGGCCTGTCGGCGCTGTCGAACGTGTTCCTGGTCATCCCCGCCCTGCCGCTGATCATCATCGTGACGTCGATCGTCGAGCAGGCCAGCGACACGCTGGTGGCGCTCATCATCGGCTTCACCTCGTGGGCGTGGGGCGCCCGCGTGCTGCGCGCCCAGACGTTGTCGCTGCGCCGCCGCGACTACGTCGAGGCGGCCCGGGCCACCGGCGAGCGGACCTGGCGGATCATCCTGTTCGAGATCCTGCCCAACCTCACCGCGATCATCGCCTCCGGCTTCGTGGGCACGGTCATCTTCGCGGTCATGTCGGAGATCACGCTGGCCTTCATCGGCATCTCGTCGATCTCCTCGTGGAACTGGGGCACCATCCTGTTCTGGGCGCAGGGCCAGCAGGCCCTCGCGCAGGGCGCCTGGTGGTGGTTCGTGCCGGCCGGGCTGGCCATCGCGCTGCTCGGCACCGCCCTGGCCCTGATCAACTTCGGCATCGACGAGTTCGTGAGCCCTCGGCTGCGCAGCGCCGGCCGGACCCGGATCCGCACCGCCGACGGCCGTACCGTGCGGATGCGGGTCGGCTTCACCCCCGTGCTGGCCCCGGCCGCCCGTGCGGTGCCGGCGCCCCGAGACGAGGTCACACCGTGAGCGTGAGGAGTGCAGCGAAGCGGAGCCCCGCAGTCGCGAACGAAGGAGGGCTCAGGTGAGCGCGAGGAGTGCAGCGAAGCGGAGCCCCGCAGTCGCGAACGAAGGAGGGCTCAAGTGAGTGATCCGGTGCTGGAGATCCGTGGGCTGCGGGTCGACTACGGGCTCGGCGCCGCGGCGGTGCACGCCGTCCGCGACGTGGACCTGACCCTGCACCGCGGCGAGGTGCTGGGGCTGGCCGGGGAGAGCGGCAGCGGCAAGTCGACGCTGGCGTACGGGCTGACCCGGCTGCTGCCGCCGCCCGGCGTGGTCAGCGGCGGCGAGGTCATCTACCACCCGGTCGACGGCCCGCCGGTGGACGTGCTGACCCTCAGCCCGGCGCAGCTGCGGCAGTTCCGCTGGGCGGAGACCTCGATCGTCTTCCAGGGCGCCATGAACTCGCTCAACCCGGTGCACAAGGTCTCCACCCAGCTGCTCGATGTGATCAAGGCGCACGAGCCGAGGAGCACGCCGGCGGGCCGGCTGGCCCGGGCCCGGGACCTGCTGCGCCTGGTCGGCATCGCGGGCGACCGGCTGGACAGCTACCCGCACCAGCTGTCCGGCGGGATGCGGCAGCGGGTGATGATCGCCATGGCGCTGGCGCTGGAGCCGCAGGTGGTCATCATGGACGAACCGACCACGGCGCTGGACGTGGTGATGCAGCGGCAGATCCTCGGGCAGCTCGCCGAGCTGCGGGAGCGCCTCGGCTTCGCGGTGCTGTTCATCACCCACGACCTGTCGCTGCTGGTCGAGTTCTCCGACCGGATCGCCATCATGTACGGCGGCCGGATCGTCGAGGAGGCGCCCGCCGCCGAGCTGTACCGGAGGGCCCTGCACCCGTACACCGAGGGGTTGCTGCACTCCTTCCCGGCGCTGCGCGGGCCGCGCCGGGAGCTGACCGGCATCCCCGGCTCGCCGCCGGACCTGCGGGCCATGCCGGAGGGCTGCGCGTTCCACCCGCGCTGTCCGAAAGCGTTCGACCCGTGCGACAAGGAGGTGCCGGCACTGGGCGCAGCCGCCCCGGGCCGGGACGTCGCCTGCTGGCTGCACCCGGTCGCCGCCCCGGTCCCCCGCTGACCCCACCCGCCGTCCGACCGAACGACCGCTACCGCGAGGAGAACCATGGACACCGACCTCACCGGCCCGACGACCACCGGGCGGGCCGACCCGATCGACACCCTCCCACCGACCTTCCGGTGGGGGGTGGCGACCTCGTCGTACCAGATCGAGGGCGCGGTGGCCGAGGACGGCCGGACGCCGTCGATCTGGGACACCTTCTGCCGCGTGCCCGGCGCGGTGGCCAACGGCGACCACGGCGACGTGGCGTGCGACCACTACCACCGGATGCCGCAGGACGTCGCGCTCATCGCCGACCTGGGCCTGGACACCTACCGGTTCTCCGTGGCGTGGCCGCGGGTGCAGCCGGGCGGCCGCGGGCCGGCGAACCCGGCCGGGCTGACCTTCTACGACCGCCTGGTGGACGAGCTGCTGGGCCGCGGGATCGACCCGTGGGTGACGCTCTACCACTGGGACCTGCCGCAGGAGCTGGAGGACGCGGGCGGCTGGCCGAACCGGGACACCGCCCACCGGTTCGCCGACTACGCGGAGCTGGTCTTCGGCGCGCTCGGCGACCGGGTGAAGACCTGGACCACGCTGAACGAGCCGTGGTGCTCGGCCATGCTCGGGTACGCGTACGGCAACCACGCCCCGGGCCGGCGCAACCTGGGCGACGGCATCGGCGCGGCGCACCACCTGCTGCTCGGTCACGGGCTGGCGGTGCAGCGGCTGCGTGCCGCGGCGGCCACCCCGATCGAGCTGGGCCTGACGGTCAACCTGTCCACGGCGGATCCGGCCACCGACAGCGCGGCCGACCGGGACGCGGCACGGGCCGCCGACGGGCTGGGCAACCGGCTCTACCTGGACCCGGTGTTCCGCGGCGCGTACCCGGAGGACGTGGTGGCCGACCTGGCCGCCGAGGGGGTGCGCATCCCGGTGCAGGACGGCGACCTGGAGGTCATCTCGTCGCCGATCGACGTGCTCGGGGTGAACTTCTACTTCGGGCAGGTGCACTCCGGGGTGGACGAGCAGGGCCGGGAGCGCGACGACGACGGCCGGCCGGTGCGCCGGGTGATCCGCCGGGACCTGCCGCGTACGGCGATGGACTGGGAGATCGTGCCGGACTCCTTCACCGAGCTGCTGGTCCGGCTGCACCGGGACTACCCGGGCGTGCCCCTGGTGATCACCGAGAACGGCGCGGCCTTCGACGACAAGCCGGACGCCGACGGGTTCGTGGCCGACGACGACCGGGTGGCGTACCTGACCGAGCACCTGCGGGCGGTGGCCCGGGCCCGGCAGGCCGGGGCGGACGTGCGCGGCTACTTCGCGTGGTCGCTGCTGGACAACTTCGAGTGGGCGTACGGCTACGACAAGCGGTTCGGCATCGTGCGGGTGGACTACGACACCCAGCGGCGCACGCCGAAGCGCAGCGCGAACTGGTACCGCGACACCATCCGGCGGGTGCGCGGGGAGCGCTGACCGGCCGTTCGGGGCGGCCGCGCGGGATCCTCCCGCGCGGCCGCCCCGCCATGCCCGGACACCCGTCTGAGTGCTTTTTTCATGCCTTGACATAAGCAGGTGCGAGGGGTTTTCTCATTCACGGATGTCGATCTGCTCGGAAGGAGCATCCGTGTCCCCCACCACCGTTCCCCGCCTCGCCGGCCGCGCCGCCTTGGCGCTCTGCCTCACCGCCGGCGCCCTCGCCCTCGCCCCGCCACCGGCCGCCCGGGCCGCCGGCGAGACCGTCAACGTCTGGCTGACCACCACCTCCGACTCCGGCGGGCGGACCGTCACCCGCGGCCTGCAACAGCAGAGCCCGCTGGCCTTCGCCGCCACCAGCCCCGGGGCCACGCACACGATCACAGTCGACGAGAACACCCGCTACCAGCCGTTCGAGGGCGCCGGGGCGTCCATCACCGACACCACCGCGTACCTGCTGCGCGGCGGTCCGGTGAGCGCGGCCACCCGGGATGAGGTGATGCGCAAGCTGTTCAGCCCCACCGACGGCATCGGCCTGTCCTACGTCCGCAACCCGATCGGCGCCTCCGACCTGTCCCGGCCCGGCAACGTCTCGCTCGACGACACCTGCTGCGACCTGAACGACTTCGGCGCCAACGGCTACGACACCGACGTCGAACTGCTCACCGCGCAGGCCCGGCAGCTCAACCCGGCGCTGCGGGTGATGGTGGTGCCGTGGAGCGCGCCCGGCTGGATGAAGGACAACGGCCGGATGGACCAGATGGGCTGGCTCAAGTGGGAGTACTACGCCACCTACGCCCAGTACTTCGTGAAGACCATCCAGGCGTACGCGTCCCGCGGCGTGAAGGTCGACTACCTCTCGGTGCAGAACGAGCCGAACTGCTGCCAGTCCGGCAACCCCACCGCCATGGACTACCCGGGGATGAGCTGGAACTCCTCCGGCCTGGTCGAGCTGACCAAGAACTTCGTCTACCCGGCGTTCCGCGCCGCCGGCATCACCACGAAGGTGCTGGTGCACGACTGGAACTACGGCGACTACGGCACCATCGGCTCCGGGCTGCTCGCCGACAGCGCGGTGCGCACCGACCCGCTCTTCGGTGGCATCGCCTGGCACGGCTACTGGGGCGACCCGGCCGTCGGCAGCCAGGTGCACGGGCAGTACCCGGCGGTGCCGCAGTTCAGCACCGAGCACTCCGGCGGCACCTGGATCGGCAACCAGCACAACGAGGACATGGCCGACATCGTGAACTACGCCCGGAACTGGAGCCGGAGCGTGGTGAAGTGGAGCCTCGCGGTCAACCAGTTCATGGGCCCGCACAACGGCGGCTGCGGCACCTGCACCGGCCTCATCACCGTGCAGGAGGGCGGCGCCCGCGCCGGCCAGGTCGACTACACGATCGAGTACTACACGACCGGGCACCTCACCAAGTTCGTCCGGCCCGGGGCGCTGCGGATCGACTCCACCGCCAACGGCACCGTCCAGAACGTCGCGTACCGCAACCCGGACGGCACCAAGGCGCTGCTCGCGCACAACGGCGGCACCTCGGCGCAGTCGGTGAAGGTGGTCTGGGGCGGGCAGTCCTTCACCTACACCCTGCCGGCCCGCACCACCGCCACGTTCACCTGGGGCGGCACCCAGTCCGGCGGCGGGGGCGGCACCCCGACCGGCCCGATCACCGGCATCGGCGGCAAGTGCCTCGACGTCACCGACAACAGCAGCGCCGACGGCACGCCGGCGCAGATCTGGAGCTGCACGGGCGGCGCGAACCAGCAGTGGACCCGGGCCGCCGACGGCACCATCCGCGCGCTGGGCAAGTGCCTCGACGTCTCCGGCGGCGGCACCGCCGACGGCACGAAGGTGCAGCTGTGGACCTGCAACGGCAGCGCCGCGCAGCGGTGGACCTGGACGGCCGCCCGGGACCTGGTGAACCCGCAGGCCAACAAGTGCCTGGACGTCACCGGCAACACCTCCGCCGACGGCACGAAGACGCAGATCTGGAGCTGCACCGGCGGCGCCAACCAGAAGTGGAACCTCCCGTCCTGACCCGAGGCCGGGCCGGCGGCGCCGCGCCGCCGGCCCGGTGGGTCAACGGGTGCGCGAGCGGGGCCGCCGCGGCGGCGGCGGGGACAGCCGGGCGACCGGTTCGCGCGGCACGCCGCCGTCGCGCAGCAGCCGGGCCATCGGCAGGGTGGCCGCGCCCATCGCGACCGCGTCCGGGCCGAGCCGGCACAGCTCGATCGAGGTCTGGGCGTACGGCTGGCGCAGCGCGTGCCGCGCCGTGACCTCGCGGATCTGCGGCAGGTAGCGCTCGCCCAGGGCCAGGCCGGCCCAGCCGCCCAGCACCACCCGCTCGGGGTTGAACAGGTTCACGAGGTTCGCCACCCCGGCGCCCAGGTAGCCGACCGTCTCGTCGAGCACCTTCGCGGCGGTGCGGCTGCCGGCGCGCAGCAGCTCGCCGAAGGCGGTCTCCTCGTCTCCACCGGCCGCCGGACGGCCCCGGTTGGCCTGGCGGAACCGGTCGAGCACCCCCTCCGCCCCGACGTACGCCTCCAGGCAGCCGAGGTTGCCGCAGCGGCAGCGGCGGCCCCCGTACACGATGGTGGTGTGCCCCCACTCGCCGGCGCTGCTGTGCGCGCCGCGGTAGCCCACGCCGTCGGCGACCACGCAGGCCCCGACGCCGGAGCCGACCAGGGCGACGACGGCGTGCCGCACGCCTCGGCCGGCGCCGAACCACATCTCGGCCTGGCCGAGGGTCTTCCCGCCGTTGTCGATGTGCACGGGGATGTCGGTGCCGGCGCGGAGCATGGCGCCGAGCGGCACGCCGTCCCAGCCGAGGGTCTGCGCGTGCACGACGGCGTCGGCGGTGCGCTCGACGGTGCCGGAGACGGCGACGCCGAAGCCCAGCACCGCGGCCGGGTCGACGCCGGCCTGTTCGATCACCGCGGCGAGGCCGTGCAGCAGGTGGTCGGTGACCTGGCGGGGGTCGGGTTCGGCGGCGGCGATCGGATACTCCGCCTTGGCCAGGGCGGTCATCGCGAGGTCGAACAGCTCGACCTGCACCCGGGTCTCGCCGACGTCGGCGCCGACCAGGTAGCCGTAGGCGGGGGCGACCCGGAGCAGGACCCGGGGCCGGCCGCCGTCGGACTCGACCGAGCCGGCCTCCTCGACCAGGCCCTCGGCGATCATCTCGCCGACCAGGTTGCTCACGCTGGCCAGGCTGAGTGCGGTGGACTGCCCCAGCTCGTGCCGGCTCAGCGGGCCGTCCAGCCAGATCCGGGTGAGCAGGACCGACCGGTTGGCACGACGCATGTCGCGCACGGTGGTGCGTCTGGCGTCCACGTCCGCCGCCGTCCTCTCCCGGCCGCCCCCGGCGGCCTGCTTCACGCCGTGAACCAAGTGCTGACAGACTACTGCGCATTTACATTTAACAAAGTTAACTGCTAGCCTCCGGCGCATCGATGAGGAGGTATGTCATGCGACTTCGACGACGGCTGACCGCCGTGCTCGGCGGCGCCCTGCTGCTCGCCGTACCCACCGCCCTGCCGGCCGCCACCGGTCTGGCCGCCTCCGCCGCGGAGACCGCGCTGGTCTCCTGCGCGGGCGTGCCGGCCTGGGCCGAGGGGGTGACCTGGACCGCGGGCAGCCGGGCCACCTACGCCAACCGGCTCTACCAGGCGCTGGTCACCCACACGCCGCCGGCGGGCGCCGGGTGGACCCCACCGGCCACACCCGCGCTCTGGAGCGACCTCGGCGCCTGCGGCACCGGCACCCCGTCACCGACCCCCACCACCAAGCCGCCCTCGCCCACCCCCACGCCCACCACCTCCCCCACGACGTCGCCCACCCCCACGGCGACGCCCACTCCCACCCCGACCACGCCGCCGCCCGGTGGGACCACCTGCGCGCTGAAGTCGCGGCCCGCCGGCAAGGTGCTCCAGGGCTACTGGGAGAACTGGGACGGCGCGGCCAACGGCGTGCACCCCGGCATGGGCTGGATCCCGGTCACCGACTCCCGGATCACCGCCCACGGCTACAACGTGGTCACCGCCGCGTTCCCCGTGATCCGCTCCGACGGCACCGTGCTCTGGGAGGACGGCATGGACGCCGGCGTGAAGGTGCCCACCCCCGCCGAGGTGTGCCAGGCCAAGGCCGCCGGCCTGACCGTCCTGCTGTCCATCGGCGGCGCGACCGCCGGCATCGACCTCGGCTCCAGCGCGGTCGCTGACCGGTTCGTCGCCACCGTCGTGCCGATCCTCAAGCGGTTCAACTTCGACGGCATCGACATCGACATCGAGACCGGGCTCACCGGCAGCGGCAACATCAACCAGCTGTCGACCTCGCAGGCCAACCTCGTGCGGATCATCGACGGGGTGCTGGCCCAGATGCCCGCCGGCTTCGGACTCACCATGGCCCCGGAGACCGCATACGTCACGGGCGGCAGCGTCACCTACGGCTCGATCTGGGGCGCGTACCTGCCGATCATCAAGAAGTACGCGGACAACGGCCGGCTCTGGTGGCTGAACATGCAGTACTACAACGGCTCGATGTACGGCTGCGCCGGCGACTCGTACCCGGCCGGCACCGTGCAGGGCTTCACCGTGCAGACCGACTGCCTCAACACCGGCCTGGTCGTGCAGGGCACCACCATCCGCGTCCCCTACGACAAGCAGGTCCCCGGGCTGCCCGCGCAGACCGGCGCCGGCGGCGGGTACCTGAGCCCGGCGCTGGTGGCGCAGGCGTGGAACACCTACCGGGGCGGCCTCAAGGGCCTGATGACCTGGTCGGTCAACTGGGACGGCTCGAAGGGCTGGACCTTCGGCGACAACGTGAAGGCACTCCAGGGCCGCTGAGGCCGCGCGGGGCCCCGCAGGCGCGCGGGGCCCCGCCCCTCAGCGAGGGCTGTCGCGGATCGCGAGGACGGCCTGGATGAGCGCGGCGTGGGTCAGCGTCTGCGGGTAGTTACCGCGGTAGGCGCCGGTCGTGGGATCGACCTCCTCGGCGTAGAGGCCCAGCGGGCCGGCGTGGTCGAGCAGTTCCCGGAACAGGTCCTCCGCCTCGCGGCGCCGCCCGGTGGCGGCGAGGGCCTGCACGAGCCAGAACGAGCAGGGCAGGAAGGCGCCTTCGGTGCCGTGGAGGCCGTCGCGTCCCGGCGGGTAGCGGTAGAGCAGCGGCCCGCCGGCGGAGAGCCGCTCGCGGATGGCGTCGACGGTGCCGCGCACGCGGGATGACGTCGCGTCGTCCAGGCCGAGCAGAGGAAGCACGAGCAGAGCCGAGTCCAGGTCCGGCGTCCCGTAGCTGCGGACGTAGCTGGCCTGGGCCGGGTCGAAGCCGCGCGTCCGTACCTCGGCCGCGATGGCGTCCCGGGCCTCCCGCCAGCGCCGGCGTTGCCGGTCGGGAAGCGGGTGCGTGTCGGCGATGCGCAGGGCACGGTCGAGGGCGAGCCACCCCATGAGCTTGGAGTGCACGTGGTGGCCGGGTTCGCGGACCTCCCAGATGCCGGCATCGGGCTCGCCCCAGCGACCGGCCACGACGTCGGCGAAGCCCCGCACCGCCCGCCACGTCTCCGAGTAGAGGCGGTTCCCGGCCTGCACGAACACCCAGGCGGCGTCGACCACCCAGCCGTAACCGTCGAGCTGGTGCTGACCGGCGGCGGCATTGCCGAACCGTACGGGCACGCTGTCCAGGTAGCCGGGCCAGCCGGGCAACTCCCGTTCCCGTGGCACGTGGCGGCCGGTCAGGGTGAACACCGCCGGCAGGCGCGGCCGCTCCAGGCGGCTGGCGTGCAGCAGCCAGGCGAGGAAACCGTGGGCCTCGTCGGGCTTGCCGACGCCCAGGAACGCGTTGACGCCGATGCTGGCGTCCCGGGGCCAGACGTAGCGGTAGTCCCAGTTGCGTACCCCGCCGGGGTCCTCGGGCAACGACGTCGTCGGCGCGGCGACCGGGGCCTGCGACGGTGAGTAGGTCAGCAACCGCAAGGTCAGCAGGCTGCGGACGACGTCCTCCCGGAACGGCAGCGAGCCGTCGATCCCGGCCGACCAGGCCCGCCACCGGGCCTCGTCGCCGAGGACGAGTTCCCAGGCCGTCTCCGGCTCGACCTGGATCAGCGGTTCGCGGTCGGCCACGGTGAGGACGAGGGTGACCGGATGGCCCGGCACCACCTCGACGGTGGTGGGCCGGCCCGGTTCGACCGCGACCCCGGGTGAGCAGGTCAGGGACACGGCGAGCGCCCCCCACTGGCACACCACGGCCTCCCCGCGGCGGCTGACCCGGGGCCGGCGGTGCCGTACGCCGAGGCGGGGGTCGAACTCGACGACGGCGGCGACCGCCGCGCCCTCGGCCGACAGCCGCCGCACCAGCAGCGTCGCGGGCAGCAGCCGTCCCTTGATCTCGGCCACCATGGAATCGGCGAGGGTCAGCCGGCCGTCGCCCACCGTCCACGTCGTCTGGATCGTCGCGGTGTCCTTCCGGTAGCGCCGCTCGACGACCGTGGCGGGCGGGAGCGGTCCGGCCCGGAAGGTGCCCGCCGCCGGACCGCCCACGAGGCGTCCGAACAGGGGCTCACCGTCGAAGCGGGGTACGCAGAGCCAGTCGATCGCCCCGTCACCACCGACCAGGGCGGCGGTACGGGTGTCGCCCAGCAGCCCGTAGTCGCTGATCGGCGTCGCGGGACCGGGACCCGTCATCGCGGACTCCTCTCGGTTCCCGTGGCCGGCCCCCGAAGGCCGGTGGCGGTCAACCGGCCCGCAGGAGCAGTCCGAGGACGACCCCGTAGATCACGTGGACGACGGCCGCGACCGCGGGCGTCTGGATGCCGTAGTTGAGGGCGAACAGGCCGGGTGGCTCCAGCACGGCTGTGCTGGACGGACCGGCCCGCAGCGAGGCCATCCGCGGATGGACACCCGGTAACAGCGGCAGGAGCACGGTCAGCGCGATCGCGACGTGCAGCCCGCCGAACAGCGCGCCGATCCACCAGGTGGCACGGTGCAGCAGGGCGAACGCCGCCGCGTACCCGAGGGCGAAGCCCTGCCCGGCGAGGAGGTGGATGAAGAAGCCGACGACCCGGGCCCGGTCGGGGTCCTCGGTCACGAGGGTGCCGAGCACCAGGGGAAGGTCGAGCCGGGTGAGCCCCACCAGTTGCGCCGCGATCATCGCCGCGGTGAGCGCGGCGGTGGCGACCAGCCCGAACACTGCCCATCCGGCCCAGTCCATCTCAGCGGTGGCCGCCGGGGCACACCCGGACGTGCGGCGCGGCGCGGCCCGGCACGGTTGTCTCGGCCATCGATGCCTTCCGGCTGTACGGCGAGCGCGTTCGGCTCCGGGACCGCCAGCCCCGCCTCGCTTCGACTGTCGACCACGGTGGTCGCCCGGGTCTCCACCCTAGGCCCGCCGCACCTGCGGATCGGGTGGTGTGCGGCGCGGATAGCCCGACCGGGTGAGCCGGCGCGCGCAGGGCCGGGCGGCCGGTAGACGACGACCTGGCCGGCGCGAAGGGGTCAGGCGGGCGTGGCGGCCTGGCACAGCGGCTCGCCGGTGGCCGGGTCCTGGCACAGGTACCGGCTGCCCGCGTGCATCCACCCCCAGAGGCTGTCTTCGAACAGGGGCTGCCGGCAATGCTGGCAGGTCGGCCGCGGCCCGGGCTGTCCGGCCCGGGCGGCGCCGTCGGCGGCTGCCGGCACCGTGGCGGCCGGCGAATCCGGGCCCGGCCGGCGCTGCGCGTGCGGGACTGACGTCGTGTGCTCCACCATGAACACTCCCGTGCTCGACTCGATCGGGCGGCACCTCTCGGTCCCACATCCGCCCGCGGCTGAAAGGCGCTGTATAAGAGCGGCGCTGCGGGCGGCCGTGCCGTTACGTGGACGGTCGGGGGCCAGGTCCCGCAGTGGCGGCCTGGAACAGCTCAGCGGTCGACCGGAGGTGGGCGGCCAGTTCCGGCGGGCCGCTGACGGTGAACGGCAGTCCGATCGACGCCAGCCGCAGCGCGTGCCATTCGGGAGTGTCCGGCGGCGCGAGCCACCGGCAGGTGCCGTCCGGCTGGTCGGTGAGGGTGCCCGGCGGCGGTCCGCCGAGGCGGTCCACCACCTGCGCGGCCGGCGCGTGCAGCACGACGTCGGCCGTGCACGTCGGGGCCATCCGCATGGTCCGGGCGGCCACGAAGGCGGCGACGTCCCCGCCGGGTACGTCCCTCGTGGTCGCCCGGGCACCGGTGGCGGCGGCCGTCGCCACCCGGTCCAGCCGGAAGGTCCGCCAGTCGCCGCGGTCGAGGTCGAAGGCGAGGAGGTACCAGCGCCGCCCGGCCGTCACCAGGGCGCGCGGCTCGACGTGCCGGCCCTCGTCGCGGTAGCGGAACCGCAGCCGCTCGTGGTTGGCGATCGCCGCGGAGGCGACGACCAGCGTGTCGGGGTCCACCGGCTCCGCGGCCAGGGAGAACGGGTGTGCCACCGTGGCGGAGGCCAGGGTGTCGACCCTGCGGCGCAGCCGGGCCGGCAGAACCTGGAGCAGCTTGCGCAGTGCGCGCACCGCCGCCTCGTCCACCCCGGCGACCGGCTGGGCCGCGGCCGTGCGCAGGCCGATGGCCACGGCCACCGACTCGTCGTCCTCGAGCAGCAGCGGCGGCATCGCCGTGCCGGCGGTCAATCGGTAGCCGCCCAGTCCGCCCTGCTCGGCGTGCACGGGATAGCCCAGTTCCCGTAGCCGGTCGACGTCCCGGCGCACGGTCCGGCCGGACACCCCGAGCCGCCGCGCCAGCTCGCTTCCGGACCACAGTCGAGGGGTCTGCAACAACGACAGCAGGGACAGCAGTCGGGCACGCGGGTCGGACATGGCTGCCATTGTGTCGCGCGACTAGGACGGGATCTGACCTATACGAGCCCTAGCGTGGGCGCAGTTGGTCACCACACGAGGGAGATTCACCATGAGCCGCACCGCGCCCGCCGGGTACACGACCGCCGCGCCGTGGATCGTCACGCCGGACACCGGGCAGTTGCTGGACTTCATCACCGCGGTGTTCGACGGGGTCGAACTCGGGCGGGTACGGCTGGAGGACGGCACCATCGGCCACGCCGAAATCCGGGTCGGCGACACCGTCCTGCTCGCCTTCGACCAGCAGCCGGACTGGCCGGCCATGCCGTCGCTGCTGCGGGTCTTCGTCGCCGACGCCGACGCCACGACCGAGCGCGCGGTCGCCGCCGGAGCCCGCGTGGTCACCGCACCGGCCACCCACGCGTTCGGTCAGCGGGGCGGCCGGGTCCGCGATCCGTTCGGCAACATCTGGTGGATCAGCGCGGTGGTCGAGGAGGTCGCGCCCGAGGTGGGAATGCGACGGCTGGCCGAACCGGCGTACGCCGAGGCGATGCGCGACGCGCAGGAGACGCTGGACCGGGAGTTGAGCGGCCGCGCCGTCAGCGTCGTGAGCCGTCCGTTGATCGGCTGACCTCTGCTTGCCCTGATGCGGCGGACATTCGGCGGCCCCACTTTAACGTATATCGGACCGGGGGCCTTGCCGCAAGACCCGGGTCTTGCCGCAGAATCGTCGGCCGGACCCAGGAAGGGACGAAGAATTGGGGCACGACATCGCAATGATCGAGCAGTACGTGTCAGGTTTCCACGAGGTCGACGAGACGCAGGTCGCGATCGTCGGTGGCAAGGGCGCGCACCTGGGGGCGTTGTCGCGGATCGACGGCGTCCGGGTGCCGGCCGGGTTCTGCGTGACCACGGGCGCCTTCCGGCGGATCGTGGCCGAGGCGCCGGCGATCGACGAGCGGCTCGATCGGCTGTCGCACCTGGACCCGGACGACCGGGAGGAAATCCGCGCGCTCAGTGCGGAGATTCGCCGGAGCATCGAGGGGATCGCCGTCCCCGGCGACGTGGCGGCGGCGATCACCCGGGCGCTCACCGGGCTCGGCGAGCAGGCCGCCTACGCGGTCCGGTCCAGTGCGACGGCGGAGGATCTGCCGACGGCCTCCTTCGCCGGCCAGCAGGACACGTACCTGAACGTCGTGGGGCCGGCGGCGGTTCTCCAGCACGTCAGCCGGTGCTGGGCCTCGCTGTTCACCGAGCGGGCCGTGAGCTACCGCCAGCGGAACGGCATCGACCACCGCCGGGTCCAGATGGCCGTCGTGGTGCAGCAGATGGTCTTCCCGAAGGCGGCCGGCGTCCTCTTCACGGCCGACCCCGTCACGTCCAACCGGAAGGTCGCCTCCGTGGAGGCCGGCTTCGGCCTCGGCGAGGCCCTGGTCTCCGGGCTGGTCAACGCCGACTCGTACAAGGTCCGGGACGGTGAGATCGTCGATCGGTCGATCGTCGCCAAGCGGCTCGTCATCCGCCCGCTGCCAAACGGCGGAACGGAGGAACAGGCGGTCGACCCGGAGCGGCAGGAGCAGCCGGCGCTGACGGATGCGCAGGTCCTGCGGCTGGTGGAGCTCGGCCGGCGGATCGAGGCCCACTTCGGCCGCCCCCAGGACATCGAGTGGTGCCTGGTCGACGACGACTTCCAGATCGTCCAGAGCCGGCCGATCACCACGCTCTTTCCGATCCCGCAGGCCGGCGACGGGGAGAACCACGTCTACCTCTCCGTCGGTCACCAGCAGATGATGACGGACGCCATGAAGCCGCTCGGTGTCTCCATGTGGCAGCTGACGGCCATGGCGCCCATGCACGAGGCCGGTGGGCGGCTGTTCGTCGACGCCACCCGGGCCCTGGCGTCTCCGTCGAGCCGAGCGGGCCTGCTGGAGATGGCGGGCAGGGCCGACCCGCTGACCAGGGACGCGCTGGAGACCGTCATCGGCCGGGGTGACTTCATCCCGTCGCTTCCCGACCAGGGTCCGGCGGGGCCGCGCGCCGGCGGAGCGCGGGCCCCGCTCGAGACCGATCCGGCCGTCGTCACCGAGCTGATCGACCGCAGCCAGGCGTCCATCGCCGCCTTGCGGCGCGACATCGCGGCGACATCGGGGCCGGCGCTGTTCGACTTCCTGCTGGCGGCCTTCGAGGAGCACAAGCGGCTCCTCGGCGAGCCGCGGAGCATGCAGGCGATCATGGCGGGGATGGATGCCTCGTGGTGGCTCAACGAGCAGCTGGAGGAGTGGCTGGGCGAGAAGAACGCGGCCGACACCCTCACGCTGTCCGCGCCCCACAACGTCACGTCCGAGATGGGGCTCGCGCTCCTGGACGTCGCCGACGTCATCCGCCCGCACCCGGAGGTGGTGGCCTTCCTGCAGCAGGTGACGGACGAGGGATTCCTGGACGAGCTGGCCGGGCTGCCCGGCGGCCCGGAGGCGCGCGACGCCATCCGGGCCTACCTCGACACGTACGGCATGCGCTGCGTCGGCGAGATCGACATCACGAGGCCGCGCTGGAGCGAGCAGCCCAGCGCGCTCGTGCCGCTCATCCTGGACAACGTCCGGAACTTCGAGCCGGGCGCTCGTAGGCGGCGCTTCGAGGAGGGGCGCCGCAGGGCGGAGGAGAAGGAACGGGACATCCTGGAGCGCCTACGGGCCCTGCCGGACGGGGAGCGGAAGGCCGAGGAGACCAAGCGGATGATCGACCGGGTCCGCACTTTCATCGGGTACCGGGAGTATCCGAAGTACGCCATCGTGAGCCGCTACTTCGTCTACAAGCAGGCCCTGCTGGGCGAGGCCGAACGACTCGTGCGGGCCGGCGTGCTGCGCGAGACGGAGGACATCTTCTACCTCACCTTCGCCGAGCTGCACGAGGTCGCGCGCACGAACCGGGCGGACGTTCAGCTCATCGACCGGCGGAAGGACGCCTTCCGAGCGTTCCAGGCGCTCACACCGCCACGCGTGCTCACGTCTGAGGGCGAGGGCATCTCGGGGGCGTACCGGCGCGAGGACGTGCCGGCCGGCGCCCTGGTCGGTCTCCCGGTCTCCGGCGGGATCGTCGAGGGGCGGGCCCGCGTCATCCTGGACGTGGCCGACGCCGACCTCGAACCGGGCGACATCCTGGTCACGACCTTCACCGACCCGAGCTGGTCGCCACTGTTCGTCGCCGTCGACGGGCTGGTGACGGAGGTGGGCGGCCTCATGACCCACGGGGCGGTGATCGCCCGGGAGTACGGGCTGCCCGCCGTCGTCGGCGTGGCGAACGCGACCAGGCTGATCCGGGACGGACAGCGGATCCGCCTGCACGGCACCGACGGCTACGTCGAGATCCTGTCCTGACCGATCGGCGGGCCCGCCGGATTCCAGCACAACGGTGGGCGGGCGTGGAGGTTGCGGGGGCCGCGGAGGTCGTCGGGCCGGTGGAGTTCGGTCTCGATGCCGGCGGCCCCCGGGCCTCCCGGTGGACGTGAGCCGCTCAGCCGACGCCGACGCTCTGCCGGTCGGCTTCGATCACGGCCACCACGCGCTCCTCACCCCGGGGGTACGGCTGAGCGGTGTACTTGGCGACCAGCCGGTCGATGATCTGCCACGCCGCGTCGCCCTCGAGCCATTCGACGACGCGCCCGCGGACGACGACGGGCGTGAACGGGTTGTCGGCCGGCGCGACGGACAGCGCCACACGGGGGTCGCGTCGCAGGTTGCGCGCCTTGCGGGTGCCCGGGCCGGTGAAGAGGACGACGTGGTCGTCGTGCGTGCCGATGTAGACGGGGGTGCTGTGGGGCGAGCCGTCCGGAAGGAGGGTGGCGAGGTGGGCGATCGGGGCGCCGTCGAGCACCCGCCGCACCTCCGGGTCGAGACCGCCGGTCACGGGGCTCATCGGACGACCTCGTAGTGCAGGTGGGTGACCCCGGGGGCCGGAATCGCCTCGACGAGCCGCAGGCGAACGTGCCCGGGCAGGGACTGGAAGAACGGTCGTCCCCCGCCGAGCAGGATCGGCACCTGATGCAGGATCACGTCGTCGACCAGGCCCGCCGCCAGGGCCTCGGTCACGACGCCGCCGCCCATGAGCGCGACGTCCTTGTCGCCGGCGACCGCGCGAGCCGCGGCGATCGCGTCTCCGATGCCGGTGCTGACGAAGGTCTGCCGCTCGTTGGCCTGCGGCGCGGGGCGGTGGCTGAGCACGACCAGCGGGGCCGCCGGGTGGGGGGTGCCGCCGGCCGACCAGCCCGAGTCGTCGTAGGTGTTGCGGCCCACCAGGCTGGCGCCGACGCGCCCGGCCAGGGCGTCGAACACGCGGGCGCTGGGCTCGCTCAGCCGGAACCCGTCGAACACCCCGCTGGGCGTGTCGCCGTCGAAGTACCAGTCGAACAGCGTCGGCGCGTCACCGAGGCCGCGTCCCGCTCCGGGATCGCGACCGGTGATGTAGCCGTCGACCGACACCGACAGTGCGGTGAACACCTTGCTCATTCCACTCACCCTTTCCTGGGTTCCCTCAGGAGACTCTGTGACCGTAGCAGCTTGAGTTCCTTGAGGGAACCTCCGGTGGTAGATTGAGGCCATGCAACGCACGAACTTCGGCGAGATGGCCTGCTCGATCGCGCGCACGCTCGACGTCATCGGCGAGCCCTGGTCGCCGCTGATCCTGCGTGACGTGAACGTCGGCCTCACGCGGTTCGAGCAGCTCCAGGCCGATCTCGGCATCTCCCGCAAGGTCCTGACCGAACGCCTGAACCACCTCGTCGCCCACGGGGTGCTCGAACGCCGGCCCTACGACCGCAGACCCCGGTTCGAGTACGTCCTCACCGAGAAGGGCACCGAGCTGGTCGACCTGCTGATGGTCATGGTCGGTTGGGGCGACAAGTGGCTGGCCGGTGAGGCCGGCCCACCGGTGCTCTACCGCCACCACGCCTGCGGCCAGATCAGCCACGTCGAGCTGCGCTGCGCGCACTGCGGGCAGCCGATGCACGCCAGCGACGTCGACCCGCTCGCCGGCCCGGGGGCCGCGACCTGACGCCCCTCCCGCGGATCTTGCCAGCTCAGGTGTGGCATTGTCATGGGAATGGAGCCGGACGCGGACGCCGAGGCCCACCGGCGCCTGACCCGGCCCGGCCCGGTCGGCCTGCGGGTGCTGCGCGACTACCGGCCCACCGTCGCCCGGCTCCGCAGCCTGCTGCGCAGCATGGTCACCTCGTTCGTGGTCCTCAGCGTGACGCTGTGGCTGCTGCCCGGGGTCACCGCCAGCGGCCTGCTCGCCACGCTGTGGCTGGTCGGGCTGATCGCCGCGATCGGCGCGGTGCTGCGCCCGGTGCTGTTCGCCCTGGCCACCCTGCTCGGCGGGGGCGGCGCACTCATCGTCGGCGTGTCCGTCCAGGCCGTCGTCATGTACGTCGCGCTCCGCCTGGACCCGGAGGCGGACGTCGCCGGGTTCGCCGACGCCTTCGCCGCCGCGTGGCTCGCCGTGGCGCTCGCGGCGGTCGTGAACTGGCTCGCCGACGCCGGCACCGACGACGCGTTCGTCAGCGAGATGCTGTGGGTGATGACCCGGGTCCGGCGCCGGCGGGAGCGGCGCCGGCACCCGGGCTGGCGGTACCGGCTGCGACACGGCCGCGCCGCCCTGCCGGCACCCGAGGGGCACACGCCCGACGGCCTGCTCGTCGTCCAGCTCGACGGCGTGGCCGCGCCGCTCGTGCAGTGGGCCATCCGCGCCGGCAACCTGCCCACCATCGGCCGGTGGCTGCGCACGGGCAGCCACCGGCTGTCCGGCTGGCACACCGGCCTTCCGGCCACCACTCCCGCGGCCCAGGCGGGCCTGCTCTACGGCGACGTCCGCCGACTGCCGGCCTACCGCTGGTACGAGAAGGCGGCCCCCACCGGCGACCGCGGCCACTCCCCCGGCCGGCTCGTGGTGACCAGCCGGCCCCGCGACGCCGCCGAGATCGAGCAGCGCCTCTCCACCGGGCAGGGGCTGCTGCGCGACGGCGGTGTCAGCATCAGCACCGTCTTCTCCGGCGACGCCCCCACCAGCCTGCTCACGGTCAGCCGCGCCGGCCTGCCGGGACGGTCCACCCAGGGCTACGCGGTCTTCATGGCCAGCCCGTACGGTTTCGCCCGGGCCGTCGTCCGCGGCGCCGGGCAGGTGGTCCGCGAGCTGTACGAGGCGCGGCGGCAGCGCCTGCGCGACGTCCGGCCCAGGGGCCGGCGCAGTGGCTCCTACCTGGCGCTGCGCCCGATGGCGAGCCTGCTCAGCGACCTGAACGTGTCGCTCATCGCCGAGCAGATGGCGGCCGGGGCGCCGGTCGTCTTCTGCGACTTCCTCGACTACGACGAGGTCGCCCACCACGCCGGTCCGGCCCGTCCGCAGGCGATGGCGGTCCTCGAGGCGCTCGACCAGACGCTGGGCATCCTGCAGCGGCTGGCGGCCGAGGCGACCCGGCGCTACCACCTCGTGGTGCTCAGCGACCACGGGCAGAGCCAGGGTGCCACGTTCCGCCAGCGGTACGGCGAATCCCTCGCCGACGTGGTCGCCCGGCTCGCCGCTCCCCCGGTGCGGCAGGTGGCACCCGAAGGCCCGGTCCCGCAGGTGGCGGCCGCCGCGGCCGCCGGCCCGGTCGAGGAGTGGGGACGGTTGAACACGCTGCTCACCGAGGCGGCTGGGTCGGGCGGGGCGACCGGCACGGCCACCCGGCTGGCGTTGCGCTCCCACGCCGACGGCGGCGAGGTCAGCCTCGGGCCGGCCGACCGTGAGGAGGCGGCGACCCACACCGATCCCGCCACGGTGGTGGTGGCTTCCGGGAACCTGGCGATGATCTACCTGGCCCGTCACCCGGGGCGGCTGACCCGCGAGCGCGTCGACGCCGTCGCGCCGGGGCTGATCGACGGCCTGGCCGCGCATCCCGGCGTCGGGCTGGTCGTGGTCGACTCGGCGGCCGGGCCTCTGGCGATCGGGGCGCGGGGCTGCCACCACCTGCGCGACGGGCGGGTCGACGGCGAGGATCCGCTGGTCCGCTACGGTCCGCTGGCCCGCCGGGACCTGCTGCGCCACCAGGCGACGGAGCACGTGGGTGACCTCGTGGTGATCAGCACGGTGGATCCGGGCCTGGAGGAGGTGGCGGCCTTCGAGGAGCTGGTCGGCTGCCACGGTGGGCTCGGCGGCTGGCAGACGCAGGCTCTGCTCATCCACCCCGCGGACTGGCCGCAGGACGGCGAGCTGGTCGGACCGGACGCGGTCCACCGGCAGCTGCTCGGGTGGCTGCGCCGGCTGGGCCTGCGCGGGCCCGACGAGCACGCCGGCGACGAGCCGGAGGGTCCGGGTGGCGCCGGGCGGGTGGCGCGGACGACGGTTACCGCGTCGTCAGCGGACCCTCCGGTCCAGCCCGGCGCCGGCTCACCCAGCTCAGCCCCTGAGTGACCACCACGACGAGCAGGATCGCGGCGACGACGCTCTCCCAGGGCTCCGGAAAGACCGCGCGGCCGAGGACGCCGATCGCGGCGTAGAGCACCGACCACAGGAGGCTGGCCGGCGCGTTGGCGACGGCGAAGCGCCGCCAGGCCAGCCCGGCCACGGCGGCCGCCAGCAGCACCGGGATCCGGCCGCCGGGGATGAGCCGGGACACCAGGAGCGTGGAGACGCGGGCCTCCCGGACCCGCGCCGGCACCCGGTCGATGCGCTGGACACGCAGACCCGGCAGCCGCCGGGCCACCCGTCCGCCGCTCCAGCCGAGCAGGCGGAACGTCGCCAGGTCGCCGACGTACGCTCCGGCGGCACCGGCGAGCACCACCAGGACCACGGTCAGCGGATGCTGGTGGGCGGCGAGCGCGGCGGCGCCGCTGACGGCCGCGCCGGTCGGCACCACCGGGACCACCGAGCCGAAGAGCACCACCAGGAGCAGCGAGCCCAGCGCACCCAGCGTCGCCGTCACGGCCGGCACACCGCGAGCGACCCACCCGGCCGCAGCACCCGGACGCGGGTGGCCGGGGAGATGGTCGCCGCCTGCCGGGCGAACTCGTCGCCGGGCCCGTGGAAGCGGTCCGGCCGGACCGCGTCGAGACCGACCGGCCAGAAGGTGCCGTAGTGGATCGGCACGGCCCACGCCGCCCCCACCCGCCGTACCGCCTCGGCGGCTCCGGTCGGATCGAGGTGGCCGGGGCCCAGCGTCGGCCCCCATCCGCCGACCGGAATCAGCGCGAGATCCACCGGCGCCAGGGCCGCCATCTCGTCGAAGAGGCCGGTGTCCCCGGCGAACCAGGTGCGCGCGCCACCTTCGACGACGTAGCCGAGGGCGGGTGCGCGGTGCCGGGACCAGGGACCCCGGCCGGCGTGGTGGGCGGCGGGCACGGCGGTGACGTCGAGCCCGCCGATGCGGGTCCGCTGGCCGATCGCCAGTTCCGTGCACCGGCCGGCAGCCGCCGCGCCGAGCGCCTGGCGGACCAGCCGCCCGGCTCCCGCGGGGACCACCAACGCGGTGTCCGCGGGCAGCCGGCGCAGCGACGCGAAGTCCAGGTGGTCGGCGTGCAGGTGCGACACGAGTACGGCGTCCGGCGCGGCCGGCAGTCGCGGGATCGGCCCCCGGCGCCGGCGCAGGTGGGCCAGCCGGTTGCGCAGCAGCGGGTCGGTCAGCAGCCGGGTGCCCGCGTCCTCGATCCACACGGTGCTGTGCCCGTACCAGGTCAGGTCGACCACGTCGACACCCGCACCACCTCGATCACGCCTGCCACCGTATCCGGAGCGGCGCGGAACTGTCGGAGGGGCGCCGTAACGTGTCGCGCGTGACCGATCGTGGCGACGTCCCACCCGAGATCCTCGATCGGCTCCGGCCCGTCTGCCTCGGCCTGCCGGAGACCTACGAGGAGCCGGCGTGGGTGGGCACCCGCTGGCGGATCCGCAAGCGGACGTTCGCCCACGTGGTCACCGTCGACCCCGAGCGCCAGGTCGCCTACGCCCGGGCCGCAGGGACCGACGAGCCGGTCTGTGTGCTGACCTTCCGCTGCCCCGGCGACGAGATCGCCGGGCTGCTGGCCGGGGGCCACCCCTTCTTCAAGCCCGACTGGGGCGCCGACGTCGTGGGCCTGGTGCTCGACGGCGGGGTCGACTGGGACGAGGTCGGCGAGCTGCTGACGGAGAGCTACTGCGTGCTGGCCCCGAAGAAGCTGGCCGCCCAGGTCGACCGGCCGGCCGGGCCACCGCCGGGTCGGCCCGGGCCGCACTGACCCGTCGGTCAGCTCTGGCGCGCGCCGCGACATGCTGCCAGGCTGGCGGTTGTGTACGACTACGACCTGCTGGTGCTGGGCTCCGGTCCGAGCGGTCAGAAGGCCGCGATCGCCGCGGCCAAGCTGGGCCGGCGGGTCGGCATCGTGGACCGCCGCGACATGATCGGTGGGGTGTGCATCAACACCGGCACCGTTCCCTCCAAGACGCTGCGCGAGGCCGTGCTCTACCTGACCGGCCTGAGCCAGCGGGACCTCTACGGCAGCAGTTACCGGGTCAAGGAGGAGATCACGGTCAGCGACCTGGCCGCCCGGACCCAGCACGTGATCAGCCGGCAGACCGACGTCATCCGCAACCAGCTGGCCCGCAACCGGGTCGCCATGATCACCGGCACCGGGCGGTTCGCCGACGCGCATGCGGTCTGGGTCGACGGTGGCTCCGGCCGCGAGTCCCGGGTCACCTTCGACAAGATCGTCATCGCCGCCGGCACCCGGCCGGCCCGCCCGGACAGCGTCGACTTCGACGACCGGACCATCGTGGACTCCGACGGGGTCATCAACCTGCAGGCCGTGCCCCGCAGCATGGTCGTGGTGGGCGCAGGCGTGATCGGCATGGAGTACGCGTCCCTGTTCGCGGCCCTCGGCACCAAGGTGACCGTGGTGGAGCGCCGCGACCGGATGCTCGACTTCTGCGACGAGGAGATCGTCGAGTCGCTCAAGTACCACCTGCGGGATCTGTCCGTGACGTTCCGCTTCGGCGAGGAGGTCGCCGCGGTCGAGAAGCACCAGACTGCCGCGCTGTGCGTCCTGAAGAGTGGCAAGAAGATCGTGGCGGACACGGTCATGTACTCGGCCGGCCGACAGGGCCAGACCGACGACCTGGCGCTGGAGGCGGCCGGCCTGGCGGCGGACCACCGGGGCCGGATCCAGGTCGACGCGACCTACCGCACCGCGGTCGACAACATCTACGCCGTCGGCGACGTGATCGGTTTCCCGGCGCTGGCGTCCACCTCCATGGAGCAGGGCCGGCTGGCCGCGCAGCACGCCTGCGGCGAGCCGGTGCGCGCGATGCCGGAGTTGCAGCCCATCGGCATCTACACGATCCCGGAGATCAGTTTCGTCGGGAAGACCGAGGAGGAGCTGACCGACAGCTCGACCCCGTTCGAGGTGGGCATCGCCCGCTACCGTGAGCTGGCCCGGGGCCAGATCGTGGGTGACTCGTACGGCATGCTCAAGCTGCTCGTGTCGCCGGACGACGGGCGGCTGCTCGGCGTGCACGTGTTCGGGACCGGGGCCACCGAGATCGTCCATGTCGGGCAGGCGGTGATGGGCTGCGGCGGCACCGTCGACTACCTGGTCGACGCCGTGTTCAACTACCCGACGCTGGCCGAGGCGTACAAGGTGGCCGCGCTGGACGCCGCCAACAAGATCCGCAACATCACCCGGATCGACGGCTGACCGCCTCGGCCGAGGAAGGGACGCGATGCCGGGAACGTCGCAGGCGAGTCGCACCGCGGTGCTGGTGTGTCAGGGCCGTGCCGCGGCGGACGGGCTCATCGCCGCCGGCCGCTTCTCGGATCCGACCGCCCTGCCCCTGCTGCGTCCCGACGAGCGGGCGGCCGTCCAGCAGGTCCGCGACGGCGTACCGCCCCAGGGGTGGCGGCAGCGGATCGACTACGAGACGGTCCGCGCCTCCGCCGAGCTGATGGCGCCCCGGACGATCGCCATCGACGACGCGATCCGCGCCCGTCCGTGCCCGCAGGTGGTGATCCTCGGCGCCGGGCTGGACGGCCGCGCGTGGCGGATGCCGGAACTCGCCGAGGTGGCGGTCTTCGAGGTCGACCAGCCGGCCACCCAGCGGGACAAGCGCGACCGCGCCGCCGCCCTGCCCGGCACCCCGCCCCGGTTCGTGCCGGTGGACTTCGGCCGCGACCGCCTGACCGACGCGCTGGCCGCCCACGGGCACCGCGCCGACCTCCCGACGACCTGGGTCTGGGAGGGCGTCGTGCCGTACCTGACCAGGGCCGAGGTCGCCGCCACGGTGGCCGGCCTCGCCGCCTGCTCCGCGCCGGACAGCCGCCTGGTCGTCAACTTCCAGATCCCCGCCACCTCCGCGCGGCTGGGCCGGATCGTCGCCCGGCTGCTCACGGCCACCACCGGCCGGTCGAGCGTGTGGGCGAACGAGCCGTGGCGCTCCACCTGGACGCCCGCCGCCATGGCCGCCCTGCTCAGCCGGCACGGCTACACCGTCACCGCCGGCGAGAACCTGCTCGACACGGCGCGGGCGCTGGCCCTACCGGTTGGCCACGCGAGGTCGCTGCGCCACGGCCAGGTCATGGTGGCCGACCGGGCCTGACCCCTGCGGCGGCGGTTCAGGAGGCGAGGGCCAGCTTCAGGCCGAGCCACCGCGCCAACTCCTCGATCTCGTGCCACACCGCGTTCGTCATCGCCCTGCTGAACGGCTCGTCCTGGTGGATCGCGTCCACCCGGAGCACACCGGCCCGGCGGTCGGCGGTGGCGTCGAGCTTGCCGACGAGCCGGTCCCCGTACAGGATGGGCAGCGCCCAGTAGCCCCAGCGGCGCTTGGCGGCCGGCTTGTACATCTCCAGCTGGTAGTCGTACTCGAACAGCTCGGTCATCCGCCGGCGGTCGTAGACGAGGCGGTCCAGCGGGGACAGCAATGCCGCGCGGCCCGTGAACTCCTGGTCCAGCAGCTCGGGGTCGACCCGCCACTGGCCCTTCACGCCCTCGACCACCGCGGGCTCCCCGGCCGTGCGCACGTCGTTGGGCTCGCCCGCGCTCTCCGGGGCTCGGGGGCGCGCGATGCCCAGCGCCCGCAGCCGCCGCTCGTCACGGATCCGCGACGCCTCCTCGTAGGGCACCGTCTCGTCCGGGTAGATCCGTTCGGCGAGATCCCACAGCCGGTCGGCGCCGCGCCGGCCGGCGGCCGCCACCTCGCCGCGCTGGACGAGGAAGTCGAGCATCTTGGTGACGTTGCGGTTGTTCGTCCAACCGGAGGAGCGCCACGGGACCACGCACGTGTCCGGCAGCTCGCGCGTGCTCAGCGGCCCGTCGGAGCGGAGCCGGGCCAGGATGTCCAGCCGGCAGCCGTTGTTGGCGTCGACCCAGTCCCGCAGGCCCTCCTGCCAGTCGCGCAGTGGCGGGCGGCCCGGCCACTCGGCCATCTCCGCCCGGAAGAGCGCGAGGTCCTCGGGCGGGCGGACGAGGCCGTCCAGCTCCAGCAGGGTCTGCTCGTCGAGGGCGTCGCGCAGCTGCGCCGGGGCGTACGAGGCGCCGAGGCGGCTCCACAGGACCAGGTCGGCGCTGCGGGCCACGGCCGCCGTCGGGTCGTTCTGCAGCAGCGTCAATCGGCGGACGACCTCGAACATGCCGCTCGGGCGGCGGGCGTCGAGCAGCTGGGCGCGCACCGCGAGGCGGCGGGCGTCGCGGCGGGACAGCTCGTGCACGGTCACCCGCCGAGCCTAGGAGGCGGGTACGACCACCGGGAAACGCGGATCGTTGACATGTGACCATTTGGTCACCTATTCTCGGTGGGGTGAGCGACGACGACGATCTGGTGTTCAAGGCGCTCGCCGATCCGACCCGGCGCGCCCTGCTCGACCGGCTCTTCGTCCGCGACGGTCAGACGCTGACCGACCTCGAGTCCGAGCTGGCGATGACCCGCTTCGGTGTCATGAAGCACCTGCGCCTGCTCGAGGAGGCCGGTCTCGTGGTCACCAGACGGCAGGGCCGGGAGAAGCTGCACTTCCTCAACCCGGTGCCGATCCGGTTGATCCATGACCGGTGGATCGACAAGTACACCGCGCACCATGCCGCGACGCTGTTGGAACTGAAGGCGGAACTCGAACGCGACGACCCGAAGGAGAACCGATGACCACCACCACGACGACGGCCGGGACGACCAGGGTCTACCGGGTCTACATCAAGGCCACCCCGCAGGCGATCTGGGACGCCATCACCAAGCCGGAGTGGACCCGGCAGTACGGCTACCAGTGCCTGGCCGAGTTCGACCTGCGGCCGGGCGGCCGGTACCGGGCCCTGGCCGTCCCGGAGCACCGGGAGACCGGCATGCCGGAGGTGCCGGTCGAGGGCGAGGTGATCGAGGTGGACCCGCCGGTCCGGCTGGTGCAGACCTGGCGGCCGACCTGGCTGGACGAGCCGGCCACCCGGTTGACCTACGAGATCGCGGAGCGGGGCAACGGCGTCACCTCGCTGACGGTGATCCACGAGCTGGGCGACGCGCCGCAGACTCTGGCGCAGGTCAATGGCGAGGTCGAGAGCGCCGGTGGTGGCTGGCCGGAGGTTCTCAGTGACCTCAAGACGCTGCTGGAGACCGGCAAGCCGCTCTACGCCTGACCGCGGCCCGGAACGAGGCGCAGACACGGGCGGCCCGGCTGGTCGTACGCCGGGCCGCCCGTGCGGTCGCGCGGTCAGCCGCCGAGGCTCGCCGCGGCCGAGGCGATGGCCGAGGAGAAGTAGCTGACCTGGGTGTAGACGCCGGGGTAGTTCGGGCGGGCGCAGCCGTTGCCCCAGCTCACGATGCCGACCTGGATCCAGGCGTTGGCGGCGTCCCGGCGGAACATCGGCCCGCCCGAGTCACCCTGGCAGGTGTCCACGCCGCCGCTGGCGTACCCGGCGCAGATCTCCTCGGCCGGGATGAGGTCGCCACCGTAGTTGGCGTTGCAGGTGGCGTCGCTGACGAACGGCACGGTCGCCTTCAGCAGGTACCGCTGCTGCGCGCCTCCTTCGCGGGCCGCGCCCCAGCCGGCGATCGTGAACGTGCCGTTGTCGTAGGCCGTGGTGTCGGCGATCTTCAGGGTGCTCAGCCCGGTGACCGGGGCGGCCAGGCGGATCAGCGCCCAGTCCTTGCCGTTGCCGTTGTAGCCCGGGGCCCGGTAGACGTAGTTCGACCGGACCGTGATCCGGCTGGACGACTGGAGGTCCACCACGCCGAGGGTCGCCGTGATGCTGGTGTTGGTGCCCGTGGCGCCGACACAGTGGGCGGCGGTGAGCACCAGGCGGGGACTGTAGAGCGCGCCGCCGCAACCCATCGAGAGCCGCACCATGAACGGGAACTCGCCCTGAGCGGCGCGGGTGCCGCCGACGACGTTCGGCGTCATCGGCGTGGGGTCGGCGAGGGCGGGTGCGGCGAGGGTGAGGCTGCCCGCGGTCACCGCGGCCAACGCGGCGGCCAACAGGCCGGTGAGGGTACGCCAGCGAACCATGAATTCCTCCGCATCAGGACCGGTGCGCCTCGGGGTGCGCACCTGATTCGAGATTGCGGACAGCATATTGATATCAATAAATAAAGCGGCCATACCCTTCGGGTCGTATCGCCCCGATATGGAGACCGGTCAGGTCACGGCGCCAGCACCTTCTCGAACCAGTGGTGCGCGTAGGGCTCGTCGTTGTACGGCGCGATCTCCCGATAGCCGGCGGCGCGGTACATGGCGATCGCCTCGGTCAGGTTTCGGTTGGTGTCCAGCCGGACGGCGGTCCAGCCGCGCTCGGCGGCGTACCGCTCCAGCCGGTCCAGCAGGCGCCGACCGACGCCCAGCCCGCGGACGGTGTCCGCCACCCAGACGCGCTTGATCTCCGCGGGCCCGTCGGCATGCAGCTTGATCGCGCCGCAGCCGACGGGCTCTCCGTTGAGGGTCGCGAGCAGGAACACGCCGGCGGGCGGGACGAGCTCCTCGTCGCGGACCGGCTTGCTGAGGGCCGGGTCGAACCCGTCGTCGAACCGCTGCGCGATCTCGCGGGCGTACGCCCGCACGGAGGCACGGGCCCGGGGGTCTCCCGGCGGGCAGGGCTCGACGACCACCATCGAACCGACGAGCAGCCGCTCCACCTCCGCCATCGCCGCTACGAGGCGTTCGCGGCGACGGTCGCCGAGCGGTTCGAGAATGGACCGGGCCAGCTCGTCGGACCGCTCGTCCAGCTCGGCCCACTCCCCCCGTCCCGCTGGGGTGAGCGTGGCGAGGCGTACCCGTCCGTCACCGCCGGCCGGGCCGGCCGGGCCGACGCTCACGAGTCCGTCGCCCTCCAGGGTGCGCAGGAGCCGGCTGAGGTACCCGGAGTCCAGCCCGAGCCGGGCCCGCAGCGCCGCGACCTCGGCGCCGTCGGGGCCGATCTCCCAGAGCAGCCGCGCCTGGGCGAGCGGCCGGTCGCGGGACATGTACTGGTCGTCGAGAGCGCCCACCCGTTGGGTGACCGTCCGGTTGAACCGCCGCACGGTGGCGATGAGCTCCGGGTCCATATGCCTGACTTTAGTCAGGCATCGACGCCGGGCGCCAGGGCCCGGGCCCGTCCGATCAGGTGGAAGGTCCGGCTCAGCTGCCGGTAGGGGTCCCGAAGGCTCGCCTCGAGTTCGACGGCGGCCACCGCCGGCACGTCCGTGCTCTCGGGCGGCAGGTCCCGCCAGTCCGAGAACAACCAGACGCCGTACCAGCCCTCGGGGTCTCCCGCCGCCGGACGTCGTCCGGCTCGTGACGCAGCCGCTGCTCGGCCTTGGCGAGCATGGCCGGCGACGGGTCGAGGACCGTCACCTCGTAGCCGAGCCGGGCCAGTGGCAACGACTGGTGGGCCGCGCCCCCTCCGACGTCGAGGACGCTAGCCGGCGGCTCGGACAGGTGCCGCAGCAGCTGAGCGTGGATGACGTACGTCCGCACCTGTCCCTTCACGGAGGCGTACGCACCTTCCACGAACGGGCTCGCCAGCGCGGCCCAGGCGTCCGACGGCATACCGGGATTGTGGCATCCGGCGTGGTCGTCACAGGGACAACGGTCCGGCCCTACGCCGCCTCGCCCGGGTAGGTGCGCCGGCCCGCCGTCCGGTGGGCCCAGGACCGCCACATCTCCGGCAGGGACCGGCCGCCCGCGAGGCACCACACGGCGATGACCGGGTCGCAGATCGCGCAGCCCAGCGAGGAGTGCGCCGCGAACGGCAGGATCGGCTTGCCGTGGAGGTGGTGCAGCAGGTCCCACGCGGTGTGCATCAGCCACGCCACGCCGATCCACCGCCACGACCGCAGCCCCCGGAAGGCGGCGTACGTCATCGCCGCGGTGAACAGCAGCTCCCAGACCCCGAAGCCGCCGCTCAGGTAGGCGGCGCCCGCCCCGGCGACCATGATCGCGTTGAGGGGTCGGCGGTGCACGGCGGGGATCAGCGAGTTCAGCGCGGCGTAGGCCAGCCCGATCAACACGGGCGCGATCACGAACATGCAGGGAACCTACGATCGGGACCGCGGGGCGAACAGTGGCGCGAGCGCCAACCATCAACGGCTCACCGCCACGGTGCCCGCGGGTAGCGTCGACGCGTGCACACGGTGGCGGTGGCGGCGTTCGACGGGGTGGTCGGCTTCGACCTGGCGACCGCTCTGGAGGTGTTCGGCAGGGCGCGGCTGGCGGACGGCGCGCCGGCCTACGAGGTGAAGGTGTGCGCCGAGCGGCGTGAGGTCGATGCGGGTTCCTTCGTGCTGCGGGCGCCCTGGCGTCTCGACGCGCTGCGCGAGGCGGACACGGTGATCGTGCCCGGCGTCGCGGACCTCGCCGCGCCCACCTCGGCGCCGCTGCTCACGGCCGTGCGGGCGGCGGCCGCCCGGGGAGCCCGGGTGGCGTCGATCTGCGTGGGCGCCTTCGTCCTGGCCGAGGCCGGCCTGCTCGACGGCCGCCGGGCCACCACGCACTGGGCCGCCGCCGCGGAACTGGCCCGCAGGTATCCCGCCGTCACCGTCGAGGAGAACCTGCTCTACGTCGACGAGCGCGACGTGCTGACCTCGGCGGGGGCCGCCGCCGGGCTCGACCTGTGCCTGCACATGGTCCGCCGCGACCACGGCGCCGCCGTCGCCGCCGATGTCGCCCGCGCCTCGGTGATGCCGTTGGAACGCGCCGGCGGGCAGGCGCAGTTCATCACCTACGAGCCACCGGCCGCGAGCGGCTCCCTCGCGCCGCTGCTGCAGTGGCTGGCCGCCAATGCCGTGCGCGACATCGACCTGGACGACATGGCGGCCCAGGCCGCCGTCAGCGTGCGCACCCTGCTGCGGCGTTTCCGTGCCCAGACCGGGACCACGCCGATGCAGTGGCTCACCCACCATCGGGTACGCCGGGCGCAACACCTGCTGGAGACCAGCGACATGCCGGTCGAGCGGGTGGGGCAGGCGACGGGTTTCGCCTCGGCCACGACGTTCCGCGACCGGTTCAAGGATCTCGTCGGCGTCAGCCCGGCGGCGTACCGGCGCACGTTCTGCCCCACCCCGCGCACGTCGGGACCTTCGTGACGGATCGGTGGCCGGACCCGCCAGCCGGTCTCAGCCGTGCAGCCCGAGCTGGGGATACAGGGCGTCGGGGGCGGGGACCGCTTTCTGGGGCCGCGTGACGTCGACGTCCGTGCCGAAGTCGCTGTAGCGCAGGGACGCGTTCGGCATGCCGTTGGCGGCCGGGATCAGGAAACTGACCAGCCGGCCCTCGGCATCGATCGTTGCCTGGAACGGGTTGCTGCGCGCGCCGTCGGGAAAGCCGTCCGGGCCGGCGCGGAGGTTGATCCCGTTGCCGGCGCCCAACCGGGTCAGGTCGATCGTGCCGACGATCTGCGAGCCGTCTGCTCGTGCGGTGACGATGGCGTTGATGAGGCGCGCCGAGCCGCCGGGGTCGTTCTTGCCCGGGGCGAAGCTGAGGGCGAAGTCTGATGGGACCCGCGCCGGGTCGAGGGCCATCCATTCGTGGCCGACACCCGGCAGGTCGAACTCGGACTTCAGGTAGACCTCGTTGCCGGTCATCCGGATCTCGATGACCTGACCGGACGCCGAGATCGTGGAGACGGCACGCTTGTTGACGTTGTCGACGTGCGACAGCGTCGTGACCTGGCTCGCGATGTCGACGTCCGCGCGGAAGCTCGTCCGGTCGATGAACGTCGTGCCCGATCTCAGCAGCTCGATCGCCTCGGCGCCGGTGCTGGCCTCGGCGCCGACGGTCGACGCCGGGGCGGCGGGCCCGGTTCCCGTCCGTGCACCGGCCGAGCAACCCAGCAGCAGCATCGTTCCGGCGGAGAGGGCGGCGACCGCTGCTCGACGTGTCACAGCCGCAGGGTAGGGGGCTCGCGCAAGGCCGCGACGCCCACGACGCGGCGCAGCGCGCCCGGCCGGTGGGTGGGCGGGGCGCGCTGCGGGGGCTCGCCTCACGTGACGGTGACGGCCTTCGGCGTGGTCTTCGAGTCGAGCCAGGTGTTGATGAGCTTGGTGAAGTCGCGCCCGGTCTGCTTGTTGACGAAGGCGATGAACGACGCCCGGTCCTGCTGGGTGTTGCGCTGATCCTGCACCCAGGCGCGGGCCAGCGCGAAGAACGCCTTGTCGCCCAGCTTCCGGTGGATCTCGTGGAGCATGGCCTCCGGGCAGAGGTAGACGTTGCCCTCGGCGAAGTTCTTCGGGTTGGGCTTGCCGGGCGGGCCGAGCTTCTTGCGCAGGGCGGCGTCGGCGTCCCGCAGGTACCGGTCCAGGCTGGCGTCGCTGAGGTGCCGGGTCTCCTTCGTGTACAGGTCCTGCGCGTACTGGGCCCAGCCCTCGTTCAGCCACAGGTCGGTCCAGGTGGTCGGGGTGACGGAGTCGCCGAACCACTGGTGGGCGTACTCGTGCAGCAGGTCGCCTCCCCAACGCTCCCGGCGGGCCGTGGTGTTCTCGATCTTCCGGCCCATCGTGATCATCTGCTGGGTCTCCATGCCGGACGCCGAGTCCACCACGACGACCCCGCCGGTCGGGAACGGGTACGGGCCGAACTTCTTCTCCAGCCAGGCCAGATACTGGGGGGACTTCTTGAGGTACGGCAGCAGCTTGTCGTCGGCGCCCTTGCGGTACCAGTAGGTCAGCGGCACGCCGCGGGGCCCCTTGGCGGTCAGCTTCTGGTATTTCCCGACGGCGAGCGTGGTCAGGTACGTCGCGACCGGGTCGGCGCTGCGGTAGGTGAACGTGGTGCCGGACTGCCCGGCCGGGGTGCCGCTGGCGATGGCGGTCCAGCCCGCCGGGACGGTCACCCGGATGTCGTAGAGGGCCTCGTCGGACGGCTGGTCGTTCGCCGGGTACCAGGTGAAGGCCCCGAACGGCTCCTGCATCGTCCAGAGGCCGCCCTCCTTGGTGACGGTGAGGCCCAGGTCCTCCACGTCCTTGCGGTGCGACGGCATCGGCGTCGTCTTCGGCTTGCCGTGGTACGTGACCACCAGCGTCACCGGCTTGTCCGCGACGAGCGGGGCGGCCACGGTCAGCTTCTCCCGGGCGACCGTGCCGGTGACCGTCGCGCCGTCCAGCGTCACCCCGTCGACCTGGTAGGGCATGAAGTCGAGGACCAGGCTGGGAGCGTCCTTCGTGGGCCGGATCCGCAGGGTGGCGGTGCCCGTGAGGGTCCGGGTCGTCGGCGCCCACTCCAGCGCCAGGTCGTAGTGCAGGACGTCGAGGGCGTCGGTGCCGCGGGCCGGGTAGACCTTGTCGGCCACCGGCGCCGAGCGCCCGGCCTGCCAGGCGGTGTAGTCCACGGCGGGAGCGGTGGGGCTCGGTGTGGTCGCGGGGGCGGACGAGCCGGCGGCCGGGGCGGCTGGATCGGAGGTGCACCCGGCGACGAGCAGCGGTGCGAGAAGCAGGATCAGTGGTAGGCGGCGACGCATCCGCGCACCATACGGCAGAGATCCACTTCCGTGGGGCCCCTCACCGGTTAGCACCTTTTGCGGCTTTGTCAGCATGGCACAACCCGTCTGGCCAGGCGAGGAACCACTCAGCAGGATGGAGGCAAGGATCTGACGGGGTGGTACCCATGATCGGCACCGGCCAGGCAGTGCACAACTTCCGGCACTTCCCCGCGGCGGCCCGGCGGTCGGCCGAAGCCGCGTCGGAGGAGCGCGACCAACGCCTGCGAGAGATCACGAAGAAGCGCGACAGCAGGGCGGCGAAGCTGTCCGCCGAGGCGAGCCGACGGCTGCGCCACCTGCTGGGCGACGACACCTGGGCGGACCTGCGGGACCTGATGCGGCGGGAACGGATGACCGTCCGTGACCTGCTCCAGCCGCCCGAGGGGTTGACGGCGCGCTACGACGACCTGCACCGGACCCGGCGGCGCACGGCCAAGGCGTTCCTGCGCAGCCGCGACATCCGGCCTGACGCTCTCGTCGCGATAGCCGGCGACTACCACGAGGCGCTCGCCGACGTGTTCACCGCCGACGAGAACATCAGCCCCGGGTTCCACCTCTCGCACCACCTCGACAAGTGGCTGAGCCTCTCCCCCTTCCATGACCGCGCGCTGCCCTGGGGGGTCTTCGAACCGGACGACAGCGACGACCCGCACCGGTGGGAGGTCTTCCGGCCGCCGTTCTTCGGGTTCAACTTCGGCTTCGTCCCGGTGCGCAACGACAACTTCGTCGTCGACCGCAGCCACACGCTGAACCCGTCGGTCGGGGATGTCGGCATCTCCATCTCCATGAAGGACGACGACGCCGGCGACTTCGACTACGCGTCCGGCGACGCCTTCAGCGCGATCGCGTTCGCGTTCGTGCCGCCGGCGACGGGTCTGGTCGAGGTACTCATCGACGCGCAGTGCGTCGAGGCGACGCACCGGCTGGAGTCGACGGACGAGTGGGGCTGGTCCAACTCGCACACCAGCCAGCAGAACTTCCTGATGCTCGACGTGCTGCACCCGAGCGTGGCCGAGCCCTCGTACGCCGCGATGTCGGCCCTCGACGAGACGACCGACGACGACGAGAGCTTCCACCAGGAGCATCTGACCCGCGGCACCCACTACTTCGCGCAATTGTTCAGCGCGGGGCCGGTGCCGGCGGACCAGTCGGTCATCGTCTGCGCCGGCACGCGCTCCTTCGACAAGAGCGGCACCAACGACGTGTCCATCGACAGCACGTCCGACTTCCGGTGGTACATCAGCTCGGTCGAGGTCCGCATCTCCCCGTGAGCGGCGGGGTCACCGAGACGGGCTAGTGCGCGGGGACGCCGTCCAACCGGACGCAGCAGGCCCCGGGACGGGGCGCGAGCCGGGGCAGCAGGTCGGTGCGGCCGGCGCCGTCGACCATCCCGGCCAGGAACGCGTGGTTGAGCCCGCACACCAGTGCGGTCTGCCGGCTGGCGAGGGCGTGGAACGGGCAGTTGCCGAGCAGCACCTGGTCGCCGGCCGTCTCGGGTGCGAAGCCGAGGCCGGCGAGCGCGGCCACGAGGTCTTCTCCGGCGTCGCGTACGCGCGCTCCGATGTCGCGGCCGCGTTGCCGGGCGTGCCGCCGTGCCGCCTCGGGGGCGTCGTGCGGGTCGTCGGCGACCGCGTCGGCGAGGATCTCGGCGATGAGCTCGTAGCGCCGCTCGGGCACGGTGATGGCCAGGCCGTCGCCGGCCGCCTCGTAGACCTTCGGCGTCCGGCCGCGGCCCCGGGGCTGGTCGGCCGGCGCCTCGTAGTGGGCCCGCAGCAGCCCGGATTCGACGAGCTTGTCGAGGTGGAACGCGGTGAGGTTGCGGGACATGCCGTGCGCCTCGGCCGCCTCCTCGCGGGTGACCGGATGGTCGGCCCGGCACACGTAGTCGTACAGCGCCCGTCGGGACCGGTCGACGAGCGCGGCCATCGCGCTCCAGCGCTCCCCCGTGCTCATGGCGAAAGGTTATCACCAACGACGGCTATTGAAATTCCGGAGGCGGTGCGGCAGCATGATCGCTATCACCAATCAGCGTTGGTTAAAATCCCCTGGGGGCCCCGAGTGAGTGTCAGCGCGCTGCGAGTGCAGCACCAGCGTCCCCGCCGCGACCCGGCCGCCGCCGAGCGGGCGGCGGCGGAGTTCCTGACCGCGCTCGGCGTGGACCTCTCCGCCGACGGTCTCGCCGACACCCCGGGCCGGATGGCCCGCGCCTACTCCGAACTGCTCACCCCGCGCGAGTTCCAGCTGACCACCTTCGACAACGACGAGGGGTACGACGAGCTGGTGCTGGCCCGGGCCATCCCGATCCGGTCGGTCTGCGAACACCACCTGTTGCCGTTCGTCGGCGTCGCGCACGTGGGCTACCTGCCCGGCGAGCGCATCCTCGGACTGTCCAAGCTGGCCCGGGTGGTCGAACTGTTCGCCCACGGCCCGCAGGTCCAGGAACGCCTGACCAAACAGATCGCCGACTGGCTGACCAGCCAGCTGCACCCCCGCGGGGTCGGCGTGGTCATCGAGGCCGAACACCTCTGCATGACGCTGCGCGGCGTCCAGGCCGTCGGCAGCAGCACCATCACGTCCACCCTGCTCGGCACCCTGCGCGACGACCACCGCTCGCGCGCCGAGTTCTTCACCCTGACCGGGGTCGGCCCCCGCTGATCGACGTACCTCCGGAAGGAGCTGGACCGATGTCGAAGACCGGCACGTTCGTGATCGTGGGCGCCGGGCTCGCCGGCGCGCGGGCCGCGCAGACGCTGCGGGAGGAGGGCTTCGGCGGCGGCATCGTCCTGATCGGCGAGGAGCCCGAGCGACCGTACGAGCGGCCACCCCTGTCCAAGGGCCTGCTGACCGGCGGCGCAGAACCCGACAGTGTGTACGTGCACGACGCCGGGTGGTACGCCGAGCACGACGTCGACCTGCGCACCGGCGTCCGCGCCGCCGCCGTCGACCGCGCCGCGCGGGAGGTCCGCCTCGCCGACGGCACGGCCATCCGGTACGACAAGCTGCTGCTGGCCACCGGCGCCACGCCCCGCGACCTCGCGGCACCCGGCGTCGGCCTGGACGGGGTGCTGCGGCTGCGTACCCTCGCCGACAGCCGCCGCATCGCTGCGGCGCTGGTCGACGACGCGCACCTCGTGATCGTCGGCGCGGGGTGGATCGGCCTGGAGGTCGCCGCCGCGGCCCGGCAGCGCGGCGCCACCGTCGACGTCGTCGAGTCGGCCGCGCTGCCGTTGCGCCGGGTGCTCGGCGACGAGATCGCCCGGGTGTTCGCCAACCTGCACCGGGACCACGGCGTCACCTTCCACTTCGACGCCGAGGTCCACGAGGTCCGCGGCACCGGTCGCGTCTCCTCGGTCCGGCTGGCCGACGGCACCGAGCTGCCCGCCGACGCCGTGGTGGTGGCCGTGGGCGTGCGGCCGAACACCGAGCTGGCGACGGCGGCCGGTCTCACCGTCGAGAACGGCATCGTGGTCGACGCGTCCCTGCGCACCTCGGACCCGGACATCCACGCCGCCGGTGACGTCGCGAACGCCTACCATCCGCTGCTGCGCCGGCACCTGCGCGTCGAGCACTGGGCCACCGCGCTGCACGGCGGGCTCGCGGCGGCCCGCGCCATGCTGGGGCAGGCGGTCAGCCACGACGACCTGCCCTACTTCTACACCGACCAGTACGACCTGGGCATGGAGTACGTCGGGCACGCCCCGCCGGGGGCGTTCGACCGGGTCGTCGTCCGGGGCGACGTCGCCAAGCGGGAGTTCATCGCCTTCTGGACCGCCGGCGGGCGGGTGCTCGCCGGCATGAACGTCAACGTGTGGGACGTGGTCCCGTCGATCCGGCGGCTCGTCGCGGCGGCCGATCCGGTCGACCTCGGCCGGCTGGCCGACCCCGACGTGCCGCTCGACGAGGTGCGGGGCGGCTAGTGCTTCCTCCTGGCGGTTCTGCCGGGCACCGGCTCACGCAGGCGGCGTGACCGGGGGTCGCTGGCCGAGCCACTGCTCGGCGTCCCAGGCATGGAACCGCTCGACCTCGGTGAACCCCAGCTTCGCCGCGAGACGCATCGAGCCGACGTTGGCCGTCTGTGTGGTGAGCACCACCGGCTCGCCGGGAAGGACGCCGTCGAACCAGTCGAGTGCCGCCGTGCACGCCTCGGCGGCGTACCCGAATCCCCACGCCCGCGGCAGGAACAGGTAGCCGAGATCGGCCTTCCCGACGGCAGCCGGGCGACGGTGCTCCGTCGCCCTCCGGAGCAGGATCTGGCCGATCATCGCCCCGCCGAGATCGACGACGAAGCTCCCGGGCCACCGCCCGGGCGCCTCGGGCAGCTCGCGCTCGAGCTCGTCACGCGGCCGGGGGCCGCCGAGATAGGTGTGGACCTCCGGTGACGCCAGCAACTCGACGAACGCGGGTCGGTCCCGGGCCTCGGCCTGCCGGAGCACGAGCCGCTCGGTCCGGATCGGCTCGGGCGGCCAGGCGACGGGTCCGAGGTCGGTCATACCGGCCAGCCAATCAGCAGACGCGCCAGCGATCAAGACCCGCGGACCGGTCAACCCCCCGCGGTGCCCGTCACCAGGCGAGGCCGGCGTAGGCGCGTAGCTCCTCGTGGGTCGTCGGCAGGCCGTGTTGGCGGAGCGGACCCTGAGGTCCAGAGGAGCCGAACACCTGCGGGTTGTCGATGAGCCAGGCGACCACCGCCCGCTGCGCCGCCGTCAGTTCCTCGAAGCCGCGGCCATGATCCGACTCCATCTGCGGGAACGCGCGCGCCAGCACCAGGTTGAAATGGTTGTGCCAGTTCGACGTGGGTTGCTGGGCGAGCGCCGCCGCGACGAGGTCCGACCGCACCTCCTCGGCCACCGGCGCGGCGAAGGCGTCGAGCACGTCGAGTGCCACGGAGCCTGGGCTGGCACCCCAGATCGTGTGCGCGGGGTCCGGTCGCCGAACGGCCGCCCATCGGCGTAGCTCGGCTATCGCCGGATCCGGCACCTCTTCACCGGCCAGCTGCGCCCAGGCCACTGCGGCCGCCCATCTCAGGTCGGGATCCGTGCCGGCGAGGTTCCTGCCGAGCAGGTCCGCTACCGGCTGCGTCAGCGCACCGCCGACCAGCCCCAACGCGATCAGCGCCGCCCCGACGAGCCACGCCGGGCGCTGGTCGTCGGAGGCGATGTCGAGCAGGCGGGGGCGGATCGACGTCGACTCCTCCGAGAACCAGGCCAAGGCGTGGATCGCCTCCCCGACCACCTCGGTGTCCGCGTCCGTCAGGCAGGTCAACAGCAGCGGGACGCCGGCCCGGACGGCGTCGTAGGTGGCCAGCGCGTGCCGGCGCTCGATCATGCGCCGCTCGGGCTTGGTGAGCGGGAGCGGCTGCCGCTGCCCTGTTCTGACGACCTGGTACCAGTCCTTCATCGCTTGCGACCAGCGGCGCCAGTCCTCCTCGGGGACCTGGGCCACGGCCTTACGGATCCTGGCGACGGGGTAGCCGCGGGCGGGCAGGTCATAGGGCGTGTAACCGACAGCGAGGCAGGAGAGCAGCTGGATGACCTCGTGCCGGACGGGCGTGGCGGGGTCGGCCGCCAGCTCCAGCAGGAACGGAACCGCGTGCGCACTGGCCTCGTAGCGGGTGCCCTGGTGGTAGATGTTGCCGTACAGCTCGTGCATGGCCGCGCCACGGACCTCGGCGTCGGATGACCGCAGATCACGGATGAGGCCGGGCACGTCCTCGGCGCTTCCGTACGCGTGCGTCAACGACGCCCAGTCGATGCTCTCCAGATCACCTCGCACCCGGCGCATTCTCCACGCTGGGCGCATTCACCGCAGTCCCGGTAGCACCGGCCGGTGTTCGGCCCACCGGAGCCGGCCGGCACCCAGCGGTGCCGGCCGGTCCCGAGGTGCCTCGCGGGCGGCAGGATCAGTTGGTGCCCTGGTCGTGCGGCACGGTGACGGTAACGGTGCAGCCGACCGGCCGGCCGATCTCGTCGTGGCCGGCGTAGGTGAGCTGGTAGACCCGGTCCCCGCCGTCGCCGGCCCGCTCGGCCCGCAGCTTCCCGCTCGTGTCCGGGGTGCCGGTGACGAAGTCGCTGACGTCGGCGGCGTCACCGCCGGTCACGCCGGTGAGGGTGAACGCGTTCGGGCCGAGCACGCCGTCGTGCAGGTCCGCGGTCACGTTGACGTCGACCAGCTCGTGGTTCGGCGGCCAGAGGACCGGCCGGTCCACGGCACAGTCGAGCTGCCGTACCGGCAGCGGGTTGGCCAGGGTGGCGGTGGCGTGGCCGATGGTGGCGGTGAGCCGGCCGCCGGCCTCGTAGTACATGTGCGCGGTCTGCCCGTCGAAGTAGAACGTGGGCGCGGCCGACCGGCCGAGGTCGGGGGCGGCGGTCATCGAGTCGTGCACGACGCCGAGGTGGATCTCCTGGTCGAAGTTCTCCCCGACGTCCACGGCGTGCATGTTGCCGTCGGCGGCGTGGTAGATCACCAGGTTGCGGTCGTTCCAGCGCAGGAAGAACGGCCCCGAGGCGTTCGGGCCCTCGTCGCCCTGCGGGGTCACGATCGGTTCGGGCTGCATGGTCCAGGTGCGCGCGTCGTTGGAGACCGCCCAGCGGATCCGCCGGGACACCGGCCCGGTCGGTCCGGGCGCCCCGCCCGTGGGGTTGTCCATGAAGACCATCAGATACCGGGTGCCCAGGCGCGGCACGGACTGCTCGAACACCCGGGCGTAGGACGTCTCGCCGCCGGTCGTCTCGTTCCGGCTGACCGCGGTGCCGCCGTAGTCGAAGTGGATGCCGTCGTCGGAGGTGGCGTACCGGGTGATCGAGTTCTCGCCGTGGAAGTAGAGGAACAGCTTCCGCTCCCCCTCGATCCACACGGCGTGCGGCGAGGAGATGTGGCTGACCGTGGAGTAGTACGGCAGCCAGGTGTTGCTGATCAGGGGGTTCGCGGTGTACTCGGTCCACGGGCCGTTGATCGAGTCGGAGTACGCGAGGGCGATGCCGCCGGGACGCTCGTGCGGCGCGTAGTAGAGGTAGTAGGTGCCGAGCGGGTTGGCGAAGTAGTCGGCGGCCCGGATGACGCTCGGGAAGATGAACTCGTTGGTCGGGTTGTAGGCGAGGGCGCTCTTGTCGAACGCGGTGCCCTGGTAGGTGAACTGCGGGAAGTCGAGCCCGGTATCGGCGGCGGCCGGTGCAGCGCCGGCCAGGGCGGCGACGAGCAGGCCGGCGCTGGCCGTGGCCAGGGCGGCGCGCCGGGAGGACGGGACGGGTGGCTTCGTCATGCGGCTTCCTCTTCGGTCGGTGCGATCGGGTGACGGTTCGCGAGCAGCGCGGAATGACTCTCAGTAAGAACACAGGGGACACCGATCGGCGGACGCAACCTGGCGTCGCCGTGCTAATACGTATTAGCATCTATGTTTCTCGAATGTTGCTCGCTCGGCGGCGCTCCTGTCAAGAGGCGGCCCGGCACCGCCCCGATTCGCCCGGATCGCCGGCCCGCCCGCCGCCGAGCGGATCGCTAATGCGCATTACTCCTGCGGGTTCATCTCGCCGAAATCTTCCGGTCCACCTCTTGACACACGCCGACCCACCCGCCAGGCTCCTTCCCAACGCCGAGCGCTAATACGCATTAGCCGCACCGGAAGGACCCGACGTGACCGCTCCCCTCAGACGTGTCACCCAGCGTGACATCGCGCGGATGGCCGGCGTCAGTCAGGCGACCGTGTCGCTGGTGCTCAACAACCGCACCGACGCCGACGTCCGCATCGCGCCGGAGACCCGGGACCGGGTGCTGCGGGTCATCGCCGAGACCGGCTACGCCGCCGACCCCGTGGCCCGCCGCCTCGCCTCGCGGTTCAACCGGATCATCGGCGTCTTCACGTACGAGCCCGCCTTCCCCAGCGGCAGCCGGGACTTCTTCCATCCGTTCCTGCTCGGCATCGAGGAGTACGCCGAGCGGGTCGGCTGCGACCTGCTGCTGTTCACCAGTGCGCCGGTCGTGGACGGCCGGCGGCGCATCTTCCACCAGGACAACCGGCTGCGGCTGGCCGACGGGTGCATCCTGCTCGGGCGCGAGATCGACGGCGCGGAGCTGCAGCGGCTCAACGGCGACGGATATCCGTACGTCGCCGTGGGGCGCCGCGACGACGCCGGCGGGCCGGTCCCCTACGTCGGCGCCGACTACGCCGCGGCCGTGGCCCGGCTGGTCGAGGCGGCGCTGCGGCACGGCCACCGCCGCCTGACGTACGTGGGCATGGGCATGACCGCCGAGTCCTCGCAGGACCGGCGCCAGGGTTTCGGCGCCGCCGCGGCCACCGCGGAGAGCGCCCGCCAGGTGTCCGCGGCGCCCGGGGCGGCCGACGCGACGCTCGACGACCTGCTGGCCGACGGCAGCACGGCGGCCTTCGTGGAGGACTTCGCCACGGCGGTCGCGCTGGAGGCGGCCGCCCGCCGGCGTGGCCTCACCGTGCCCGGCGACCTGTCGATCGTGACCCTCGGGGATCCGACGGTCCCCGTGCCCACCGACATCGTGTTCACCGGGTTCCGAATCCCCCGAGAGGAGATGGGCCGGCAGTCGGTCGAGGTGCTGACCGGCGTCATCGACGGCAGCGCGGGCGGCCTCCAGCAGCGACTTCTCCCCTGCGAACTCGTCGAGGGCAGCACCCTCGGCACCCCTGATCCGGCGGTCGACCGGCCCTGAGCGGTCGGCCGCGCAACTGGAAGGAAGCAAGTGGTCATCATGCGTGCGGACGTCCTCGTCGTCGGGGGCGGACTGGGCGGTGTCGCCGCGGCGCTCGCCGCGGCCCGGACCGGCCGGTCCGTCATCCTGACCGAGGAGTTCGACTGGCTCGGCGGGCAGCTCACCAGCCAGGCCGTCCCGCCGGACGAGCACTCCTGGATCGAGCAGTTCGGCGCCACCGCCAGCTACCGGGCGCTGCGCAACGGCATCCGCGACTACTACCGTCGGCACTTCCCGCTGACCGAGCGGTCCCGGGCCTGGACCGACCTCAACCCGGGTGCGGGCTGGGTGAGCCGGCTCTGCCACGAGCCGCGGGTGGCCGTCGCGGTCCTCGAGGAGATGCTCGCCCCGTACCGCGGTTCGGGGCGGCTGCGGGTGCTCCAGCCGTACCGGCCGGTCGCCGCGGAGACCGACGGCGACCGGGTGACCGGTGTGACCCTCGCGCACCACGACCGGGACGAGCGGATCGAGGTGGTCGCGCCGTACGTCCTGGACGCCACCGAGACCGGCGAGTTGCTGCCGCTGACGGGCACCGAGTACGTCACCGGGTTCGAGTCGCGGGAGGAGACCGGTGAGCCGAGCGCCCCGGCCGAGGCCCAGCCCATGAACATGCAGGCGGTCTCCGTCTGCTTCGCCATCGACCACGTCGACGGCGACCACACCATCGACCGCCCGGCCGGGTACGACTTCTGGCGCGACTACAAGCCCGACTTCTGGGGTGACCGGCTGCTGTCGTGGAAGTCGCCGCACCCGCGCACGTTGGAGATCGTCGAGCGCAGCTTCACCCCCAACCCGGACGACGACCCCTTGAGCGTCAACGCCGACCAGCGCGTCAACCCCGGTGACGGCAACCTGTGGACGTTCCGGCGGATCGCCGCGCGGCGCAACTTCACCGACGGCGCGTACGGCAGCGACATCACGCTGGTCAACTGGCCGATGATCGACTACTTCGAGGGCCCGGTCATCGACGTGCCGAACGCGTCGTGGCACCTGGCCAAGGCCCGCGAGCTGTCGTACTCGGTGCTCTACTGGCTGCAGACCGAGGCGCCCCGGCCCGACGGCGGCACCGGCTTCCCCGGCCTGCGGCTGCGCGGCGACGTGACCGGCAGCCCCGACGGCCTGGCCCAGGCCCCGTACATCCGCGAGTCCCGCCGGATCCGGGCCGAGTACACCGTCGCCGAGCAGGACCTGTCGCTGGCGGTCCGGGGCGACCACGGCGCGGTCAGCTACCCGGACGCGGTGGGCGTGGGCATGTACCGGATCGACCTGCACCCGTCGACCGGCGGCGACAACTACATCGACGTCGGCTCCTGCCCGTTCGAGATCCCGCTCGGCGCGCTGATCCCGCAGCGGATGGAGAACCTGCTGCCGGCCGGCAAGAACATCGGCACCACCCACGTCACCAACGGCAGCTACCGGCTGCACCCGGTCGAGTGGAACGTCGGCGAGGTCGCCGGCCTGCTCGCCGACTTCTGTCTGGCGCGGGGCGAGTCCCCGCGTGCGGTCCGCAACACCCCCCGTCTGCTGGCCGAATTCCAGGACCGCCTCACCGCGGCCGGCGTGGAACAGCGCTGGCCGCGGATCGCGGGCTACTGAACACACACCCCCGGTGAGGAGAAGATTGTGAGAGCAGGAAAGGCCCTGCGCGGCGTCGCCGTGGCCCTGGCCGGCGCGCTCGCCCTGACCGCCTGCGGCGGCGGTGGCGATTCCGCCGACAGCGGCCCGACGAAGCTGCGGATGACCGTCTGGTCGGCCAACGAGGCGCACCTCAAGCTGTTCAACGAGATCGCCGACGAGTACCGCAAGAGCCACCCGGACGTCGCCGAGATCAAGTTCGACCCGCTGCCGTTCGACAACTACACCACCACCCTGACCACCCAGATCGCCGGCGGAAACGCGCCCGACCTCGCCTGGGTGTTCGAGAACTCCGCCCCCGACTTCGTCGCCTCGGGCGCGCTGCAGCCCCTGGACGACACGCTGAAGAAGGCCGAGGGCTACCAGTACGACGACCTGTCCCCCGCCACGCTCAAGCTCTGGCAGAACGACGGGAAGCTCTACGCCTACCCCTTCTCCACCTCGCCGTTCGGGGTCTTCGTCAACACCGACATGGTCAAGAAGGCCGGGCAGAAGACCCCGGCCGAGCTGATCGCGGCCGGGCAGTGGACCTGGGACAACGCCCTGGCCACCGCCGCGGCGGCGGGCGCGAAGTCCGGCAAGGCCGGCCTGGTCATCCGGGACTTCGACTACAAGGGCTGGGACAACCTGTCCACCTTCTGGACCGGATGGGGCGCCCAGGCCTGGAGCGAGGACGGCAAGACCTGCGGGTTCAACAGCCCGGAGATGGTCGAGGCGATGACCACCCTGCACAAGGCCACCTTCGCTCAGAAGGCGCTGCCGGGCCCGGGCACCACGGCCGACTTCTTCGCCGGTGACTCGGCCATGACGGTGACCCAGATCTCCCGCGCCTCGCTGCTGAAGGACGGCGGCTTCGGGTGGGACCTGGTGCCGCTGCCGGCCGGCCCGAAGGGCAACTACGCGGTGGTCGGCCAGGCCGGCCTCGGGGTGATGAAGAAGAGCCCGCACGCCAAGCAGGCGGCCGATTTCCTGGCCTTCTTCACCAACCCCACGAACTCGGCGAAGCTCGCCCAGTTCTTCCCGCCGCCCCGGCAGTCCCAGCTGACCGCCGAGACGCTCGCCAAGACGAACCCGAAGCTCAAGCCGGAGCAGCTGCAGAAGGTCGTCATCGACGGCATCACCAACGGCGTCGTCAAGCCCAGCCACGCCGGCCAGGCCGAGCTGAGCCAGCAGGTCCGCGCCGGCCTCGACCCGCTGTGGCAGCCGAACGCGGACGTCAAGGCCGTGCTCGAGGGCGTCTGCGCCAAGATCCAGCCGCTGCTGGCGAAGTAGGGCTGACGATCATGACCCAGACGGACACCAGGGTGGGCCCGGCAACCGCCGGGCCCGCCCCGGGCCGGGCCCGGCCGTTCTGGACCACCCGCCGCCGGGACCAGCTCACCGGTTACCTGTTCATCACCCCGCAGCTGCTCGGCAGCGCCGTCTTCGTGATCCTGCCGCTGATCCTCGTGGTCTGGTACAGCCTCCACGAGTGGAACGTGCTCGCCGGGACCTTCGACTTCGTGGGCACCGACAACTACAAGGCGCTCGCGGACGATCCCAACCTCGGCGCGGTGCTGCGCTCCACCGGGCTGTTCTCGATCGGCCTGGTGGTGCTCAACCTCGGCCTGGCGCTGCTGCTGGCCGTCCTGCTCAACCAGAAACTGCGGGGCACGATCCTGTTCCGCACGCTGTTCTTCTCCCCCGTGGTCGTCTCGCTGGTGGCCTGGACCATCGTGTGGGGCTTCCTGCTGCAGGACAACGGTGGGCTGAACAGCCTGCTCGACACCGTCGGCATCGACGGGCCGAACTGGCTGCGCGGCGAGGGCACCGCGATGCTGTCGGTGATCGTCGTGCAGGTGTTCAAGAACGTCGGCCTGAACATGGTGCTGTTCCTGGCCGCCCTTCAGGGTGTGCCGGCCGAGCTGTACGAGGCCGCGCAGGTCGACGGGGCGAGCCGGCTGCGCCAGTTCTGGCGGATCACGGTGCCGCTGATCAGCCCGACGATCATGCTCACCTCGATCATCACCGTGGTCGGGTCGCTGCAGGTCTTCGCGCAGATCGCGGTGCTGACCCAGGGCGGGCCGGGCACGTCGACGACGGTGCTCGTCTACTACCTGTACCAGCAGGCCTTCCAGTTCCATCACTTCGGCTACGGCGCCACGCTGTCGATCGTCCTGTTCGCCATCGTGCTCGCCCTCACCGTGCTGCAGTGGCAGATGCGCAAGAGGTGGGTCTTCCATGAGTCGTGACCTGTCGCGGCGGACCAAGCTGGTGCTCTACGGGGTGCTGCTGGTCCTGGCGATCCCGTTCGTCTTCCCCACGTGGTGGATGGTCACCTCGTCGCTGAAGCCGGTGGCGGACATCTTCGCCTTCCCGCCGGACCTGCTGCCGACCAACCCGCGCCTCGACGCGTACCGGCGGGTGTTCGAGTTGCAGCCGTTCGGGGAGCAGTACCTGAACAGCCTCTACATCGCGCTGGTGGTCACGGTCGGCACCCTGGCCGTGTCGGCGCTGGCCGGGTACGCATTCGCGCGCATCCGGTTCCGCGGCCAGAACGTGCTGTTCCTGGTCGTCCTCGCGGGCCTGCTCATTCCGAGCGAGGTGACGATCGTGCCGCTGTTCCAGATGTTCTTCAAGCTCGGCCTGGTCAACACCCACTGGCCGCTGATCCTGGTGCCGATCTTCGGCGCGCCGAGCGTGCTGGCGACGTTCATCATGCGGCAGTTCTTCATCAGCCTCCCCGGCGAGCTGGAGGAGGCGGCCCGGGTCGACGGGCTGGGCCGGTTCGCCACCTTCTGGCGGATCGCCCTGCCGCTGTCGCGGCCGGCGCTGGGCGCGGTGGCCATCTTCACCTTCCTGCACAGCTGGAACCTCTACCTGGAACCGATCGTGTTCCTCTCCTCGCCGGAGAAGTTCACGCTGCCCCAGGCGCTCACCCAGTTCGTCGACGCCTACGGCGGTCCCATGTGGGACGTCCAGCTGGCCGCGGCGTCGATGACCGCGCTGCCGGTGCTCGTGGTGTTCGTCATCGCGCAGAAGCAGTTCGTCGAGGGCCTCGCGCACACCGGTCTCAAGGGATGACGCCGCCGGTCATCGGTATCGACATCGGTGGCACCAAGACGGCGGCGGCGCTGGTCGGCCGGGACGGGCGGGTGCGGGAGCGCCGCGAGGCGCCCACGCCCGCCCGGTCCGGGCCCGAGGCCGTGCTGGACGCCGCCGCGCGGCTGGCCGCCGACCTGCTCGGCGCGGCCCCCGGGCCGGTCGGGGTGGGCACGGCCGGCACGGTCGACCCCGCGACGGGCAGCATCCGGTACGCCACCGACAGCCTGCCCGGCTGGGCCGGCACCCCGGTCGCCGGCGCGCTGGCCGCCCGGCTGGACCGGCCCGTGCGGGTCACCAACGACGTGAGCGCCGCCGCGCTCGGCGAGTGCTGGGCCGGCGCCGGACGGGACCGCGCCCACGTGCTGCTGGTGGCCGTCGGCACCGGGCTGGGCGGGGCGATCGTCCGCGACGGCCGGGTGGAGGCAGGTGCCCGCGGCGCCGCCGGCGGGGTCGGGCACCTGCCGGCCCCGGGCGCCGAGCGGCTGCGGTGCGGGTGCGGCCGGCACGGGCACCTGGAGGCGATCGCCTCGGGCAGCGGGCTGGCCGCCGCGTACGCCCTCGAAACCGGGACCCGGGTCACCGGCCGGACCGTGGCGGACCGGGCCGCGGCCGGCGACGGCATCGCCCGGCGGGTCGTGGACCGGGCCGGCGCCGCCCTCGGCGCCGCCCTGGCGGGGCTGGTGGCCCTGCTCGATCCGGACGCCGTCCTGGTGGCCGGCGGTGCGGCAGGTGCCCTGCTGCCCGCTGCGTCGGCCGCCTACACCGCCGAGCTGCCGGCGGGCTGGGCCGGCGTTCCGCTGCGGCCCGCCGCGCTGGGCGCCGATGCCGTCCTGGTCGGCGCGGCCCGGTTGGCCATGAACAGCCACGACTTCGAAAGGAACAGCGGGTGAACGCGCTCGACGACCTGGCCGGCGGACTGGTGGTGTCCTGCCAGCCGCTGCCCGACGACCCGGACGACCCGATGCGGGACCCGTACGTCCAGGCCCGGGTGGCGGCCGCGGTGGTACGCGGCGGCGCCGTGGCGGTCCGGGTCAACGGACCGGACGACGTCGCAGCGGTACGGGCCGCCGTCGACGTACCGGTGATCGGCCTGTACAAGTACGGCGCGGAGGACGTCTTCATCACCCCGACCGCAGCCCACGCGCTCGACGTGGCCCTGGCCGGGGCGGACATCGTCGCGGTCGACGCCACCGACCGGCCCCGGCCGGACGGGCGCGCCTTCGCCGACACGGTCCGCCTGATCCGCGAACGCACCGACGCACTGGTCCTGGCCGACGTCTCCACCACGGCCGAGGGCGTCGCCGCCGTCGAGGCCGGCGCGGACGCCGTCGCCACCACGCTGTCCGGCTACACCCCGGCCAGCCCACCGACTGACGGGCCCGACCTCGGGCTCGTGGCGCGACTCGTCGCACAGCTGTCCGTGCCGGTGCTCGCCGAAGGGCGGTACCGCACCACGGAACAGATCGGCCGGGCCTTCGAGGCGGGTGCGCACGCGGTGGTGATGGGCAACGCCGTCACCTCACCGCTGTGGATCACCCGCCGGCTCGTGCCGGCCACCCCCCGCGCGGCGAGCGCTCCGGAGAAGAGGGAGTGAGCATGAGAAGACGTACCCTCCTGGCCACCGGCGTGGCCGGGCTGGCCACCGTGGCCATCGGCCGGCCGGCCCTCGCCGGGCCCGCCGGGCGGCAGCCGACCGTGGCGCTGGTGCCGCTGGACGACCGGCCGGTCAACACGTACGCCCCGCAGATGACCGCGGCGAGCGCCGGCGCCGAGGTGCAGCTGCCGCCGCGGGAACTGCTGGGCCGCTTCTTCACCCCCGGTGACGGGGCCGCCATCGCCCGCTGGCTCGGCGCCACCGGCGGCGCCGACGGGTACGTGATCTCGGTGAGCATGCTCGCCTACGGCGGCCTGATCGCCTCCCGGACCGCCGCACCGACCCTGGCCGCCGCACTGGACAACCTGGCCGCCATCCGGAACCTGCGCGCGGCCCGGCCGGACGCGGTGATCGAGGTGCACGACACCATCCAGCGCCTCGCGATCACCAGCACCGGCACCGAGCTGGACAAGTATCGCGACGCGCTGGTGAGCTGGGCGAAGCTCTACGACCAGGTGGTCAACCTCGGTCAGGAGGAGCTGCGGGCCCAGCTGGACGCCGTCCGGAAGCAGATCCCCGACCAGGTCGTCGAGGACTACCTCGCCGCGCGGGCCCGCAACCATCAGGTCAACCGGCTCATGGTCGAGTGGGTCGCCGACGGCACCATCAGCCACCTCGTGCTCTCCGAGGACGACACCGCGCCGGTCGGGCTGGCCCGGGCGGAGCGGGTCGAACTGGAGGCGCTCGTCGCCCGGCTCGGCGTGGGCGACCGGGTGGAGATCTTCCCCGGCGCCGACGAGGTCGACGCGTTGCTGGTCGCCCGGGTGATCGCGGCCGGCACGACGCCCACCTACCGGGTGGAGTACGCCGGGGTCTCCGGCGAGAGCTGGACCGCCCAGCTGGAGGGCATCCCGTTCGCGGAGAACATCCGCCGGCACGTGGCCGCCGTGGGCGGCCGGGTCGTCGACGGCGACGCGGACATCGTGCTCGCCGTGAACACCCCCTCGGCGGCGCCCGGGCAGCGGGCCGCCGACCTGGACGCCTTCGTCGGGCGGATCGGCGCGCTGCTGGCCGCCGGCACCCCGGTGATCGTGGTGGACCCGCTCATCGTCAACAAGGCCGACCACGACCTGGTCGCCCGGATGGAGAGCGGCCTGGACCTCGCGGCGCTGCTGTCGTACTCGGGGTGGAACACCGGCGGCAACGCCCTCGGCCTGGCGCTCGGGCACGGGACCGCCCGGTGGGCGTACCTGCGCTCGTCCGGCAGCGGGTTCGGCGTGCCGGAGTTGCGCGGGCCCGGCCTGGCGCACGCCGAGTACCTGCTCTACCGGTTCGTCAAGGACGACCCGTGGAAGAACATCGTGCAGGTCGAGGCGTACGCGCACGCGCGGGCGCAGGGCTGGGACCCGCTGGCGCTCACGCCGGCGCAGAAGACCTACTTCGACGGCTGGGTACGCGAACGGCTGGTGCCGCTGACCGAGCGGTACTTCGCCGACCACTTCGCGGGGCACCGTCTCGTGCTGGGCCGGCGCGGCGCGCAGACGTTCACCGCGACGCTGGAGCGCTTCGAGTCGGCGCGGGTCGAGCTGCCGTGGGACCGGCTCTTCGAGGTGATCCTGGAGCCGCGGCTGCGGCTGTCCTGACCGGACGACCGGTCGCGCCGGGGCCGACCCGCCGGCGCGACCGGTCCGCCGTGCTCGTGCGGGTTCAGCCGGCGCGTTCCCGTTGCTGGCGCGGGCGGCCCTGCCCGTCCTCGCGGTCGATGCGCAGCTCCCGTTCGAGCTCGCCGATGACGGCGCGCAGGTCGTCCAGCCGCTGGGTGAGGGCGATGCGGTCGAGTTCGTCGGGTATCCCGTCGCCGTCCTCGTCGTAGTCCGGCGCCAGCCGCTCGGTCATCTCCAGCCGGCGGGCCTCCTCCATCGAGTTGACGATGACCGCGATCAGGATGTTGAGCAGCACGTTCACCGTGATCAGCACGAAGCTGACGTAGTAGACGAGGGTCCACGGCGACACCGCCATGCCCTGCTGGAGCAGGTCCGGCAGCGTCTCCAGCGACAGCAGCACGAACAGGGTCAGCAGCGAGCGGCCGATGTCGCCGTACTGCTCCGGGTACCGCTCCCCGAAGATCAGCCAGCCGGCCATGCCGTACACGTAGAGGGTGACCGCGGCCAGGGCGAGGAAGCCCGCGACACCGGGAAGGCTCCGCCACAGCGCCGCCACGATGGTGCGCAGCCCGGGTGAGAACCGCACCAGCCGCAGTACCCGGGCGACCCGCAGGAACCGCAGCACCCCCGAGTCACCGTGCAGGCCGGGGATGAAGATGGTGGCCGTCACCAGGAAGTCGAAGACGTTCCAGCCGTGCCGGAAGAAGTCCTGCGGCCGGCGGCCGTAGGCCAGCACCCGGATCGCGATCTCGACGACGAAGACGAGCCGGAAGAACCACTCGCACCACCGCAGGAGCGGGTGCGCCGCCCCGATGTCGCGGTAGGTCTCGAAGCCGAGCACGGCCCCGTTGAGCATGATGACCACGACGATCACCACGTCGAAGGCGCGCGAGTCGGCGATCAGCCGGCAGCGGTCCGCCAGGCCGGAGCGCCCGGCCGGGGGTGCGTTGCGTTGCCGGGGCACGGTGGGCGGCGTCACCACCCCGGCCCGCCCGCTCTCCTACCGGGGCCGTCGGTCTGGGCAGGTGGGCGGGGCCGGGCAAGCATGCGGACAAGCCTAGAGGTGTGACCGGCCCACGTCCGTCGGCCGGGTCAGGCCGTCGCTTCGATGATGCGCAGGTCGCGGTCGGCGCCGTCGCCGAGCGCCCGCAGCGCCTCCTGGTAGGCGGGGGTCTCGTGGGCGGCGAGCGCGGCGTCGACGCTGTCGAACTCGATCAGCGTGGTGCGCTCCCGCACGCCGGACTCGAACGCGTGCGCCGCCACGCCGCGCGCCAGGAACGTGCCGCCGGCCTCGCGCAGCGCCGGCCCCGCCAGTTCCGCGTAGGCGGCGACCTTCTTGTCGTCGCTGATGGACCGGTAGGTGGTGATCCAGTATGCCTTCGGCACCGTCGCTGTCCCCCGCTCATGTGGACGGCATCCCTGCTGGGCTGCCCTGCGAAGCGTAACTGTCGTCGACCGGCGGCCGGTCACGCCCGGGCACGTACGGCGTCGACGACCCGGCGTACCTCGTCGCCGTCCGTGGCCTCACGGCCGTCGCGCCGCACCGGTGCGCGCAGGTGCACCTCCCGCGCGCCGGTCTCCGCGAGCACCTGCCGGACGTTGTGCGAGCGGATGCCGCCGCCGGCGATGACCCGCAGCCGGTCGCCGGCCCGCTGCCGCATCGCGGCGATCCGCGTGGCGCCGGCCAGCGCGGTCGGCGCGCCGCCCGAGGTGAGCACTGCGTCGGCCCCGAGGTCGATGAGTTCCTCGACCGCGCTCAGCTGGTCGTCGACCTCGTCGACGGCCTTGTGCACGGTCACCGGCAGCGGTCCCGCCGCTTCGATGAGGGGGCGCAGCACGGCCAGGTCGAGGCCGCCGGTGGCGGTGAGGGCGCCGACCACCACCCCGACCGCGAGACCGTGGGGATTGGGCAGGTCGCGGATGGCCGCGATGTCGGCGAGCATGACCTGCTCCTCGACCTCGCTGACCCGGAAGTCGCCGCCCCGGGGACGGACCATGACGCGTATGTCCACCCTGCGCAGCGTTCGCAGCGCGACTTCGACCGTCCCGAGGCTCGGGGTGGTGCCGCCCTGGCCGAGGTCGGCGCAGAGCTCCAGCCGGTCGGCTCCGGCGGCCTCGGCCACCAGCGCGGTCGGCACGTCGCTCACGCAGATCTCGACGGTGGTCATGCGACGGCCCCGGCCCGGGCGGACGGCGCGGTCGACTCCGGACGCAGCGGGAAGTGGCAGGCCACCTGGTGGGCGTCGCCGGCCAGCGGCGGTTCGGTCTCGCAGATGTCCTGAGCCAGGGGGCACCGGGTCCGGAACCGGCACCCGGTGGGCGGGTTCATCGCGCTGGGCAGCTCGCCCCGGATGGTCACCCCGTCGCGCGCGGTCGCGGCGTTCGGCGTGACGGAGGGGACGGCGTCGATGAGCGCCTGGGTGTACGGGTGCCGGGCGGCCCGGACCACCTCCCGGGCGGGCCCGACCTCGACGAGCTTGCCGAGGTACATGACGCCGATGCGGTCGGCCATGTAGTCGACGACGGACAGGTCGTGGCTGATGAAGACGTACGCCAGGCCGAGCTCGCGTTGCAGGTCCCGCATGAGGTTGAGGACCTGCGCCTGGATGGACACGTCCAGGGCGCTCACCGGCTCGTCGCCGACGATCAGCCGGGGTTGCAGGGCCAGCGAACGGGCCAGCCCGATGCGTTGCAGCTGGCCGCCGGAGAACTCGTGGGGGTAGCGCTCCAGGACCCGGCGCGACAGCCCCACCTGGTCGAGCAGCGTCGCGATCCGCGCCCGCCGCGCCGCCGCGCCGCCCACCTTCTGGATCTCCAGGGGTTCGGCGAGGATGGCGTCGACGCGCATCCGCGGGTTCATCGCGGCGTAGCTGTCCTGGAACATCAGTTGGACCTGCCGGTGCATCCGGCGGCGCTCCCGCCCGGCCAGGCCGGCGATGTCCGTGCCGTCCAGCATGATCTGCCCGGCGGTCGGCTGCTCCAGCCCGACGGCCAGCCGGCCCACGGTGGACTTGCCGCAGCCGGACTCACCGACCAGTCCGAACGTCTCCCCCGGACCGACCTCGAACGACACACCGGCCACGGCGCTGACCTGCCCGGCGGTCCGGCGCAGCACGCCACGGCCGTGCGCGGCGTAGTTCTTGACAAGGTCCCGTACCGACAGGACGGGCTCGGCCGCCGGATCGGCGGGTCCGGCGGCCGGCACCGGCTCGACCCGCACGGGGGTGGTCAGGCTGACCGGCGCGGCGGGCTCCGCCGGCACCGGGTGCAGGCAGGCGTGCTGGTGCGCGCCGGCCGACAGAGTCACGTCGGTGGTCCGGCACTCGTCGGTGACGTGCCGGCAGCGTGGCGCGAAGCGGCAGCCGGTCAGGGGCCGGGACAGGTCCGGCGGCAGGCCCGGGATGCTGTAGAGCCGGCCGTGTTCACCGGAGTCCCGGATGGCCGACTCGGGCAGCGCCTCCATCAGCGCCTCGGTGTAGCGGTGCCGCGGCGTGCGGAACAGCTCTGCGGTGGCGGCGGTCTCGACCACCCGTCCGGCGTACATGACGGCGACCCGGTCGGCGCGGCCGGCGATCACCCCGAGGTCGTGGGTGACCAGGATGACGGCCATCCCGAACTCTTCGCGCAGGTCGTCGATGAGTTCGAGGATCTGCCGCTGGGTGGTGACGTCGAGCGCCGTGGTCGGCTCGTCGGCGATGAGCAGGCGGGGTGAGCAGACCAGGGCCATGGCGATGGCGACCCGCTGCCGCATCCCGCCGGACAGCTCGTGCGGGTAGTTGTCGACGATCCGCTCCGGGCGCGGCATGCCGACGCGGCGCAGGATCTCGACGGTCCGCTCCCGGGCCTCCGCCCGGCCGACCCGCTCGTGCACCCGCAGCGGTTCGCCGACCTGGACGCCGATGCGCATGGTCGGGTTGAGCGAGGTGAGCGGGTCCTGGAAGACCATGCCCATCCGCACGCCCCGGATGCGGCGTACCTCGTCGGCCGGCAGGGATCGCAGGTCGCGGCCCTCGAAGAGGATCTGTCCCCCGGACACCTGGCCGCCGGGCGGCAGCAGGCCCATGATCGAGAGCGCGGTCATCGTCTTGCCGCTGCCCGACTCCCCCACGACGCCGAGGGTCTCCCCCGGCATGACCTGGAGGCTGACCCCGTCCAGGGCGTGCACCGTGCCGCGGCGCAGCGCGATGTCGGTGTCGAGATCGCGCAGTTCCAGCAGGGGCTCGCCGGCTGCCGGCGCGGGTCGGACGGTCGATTCGCTCATTCTCAGCTCCTGCTCAACGCCGCCGGAGGCGGACCTCGAAGGCGTCCCTCAGCCCGTCGCCGATGAAGTTGAAGGCGAGGACGATGAGGATGATGGCGATGCCGGGCGGGTACAGCAGCCACCAGTGGCCGCTGTAGGTGTCCGCCAGGCCGTCGGAGAGCATCCCGCCCCAGTTCGCCGCGGGCGGGGGGACGCCGAGGCCGAGGAAGGACAGGTACGCGACGTAGAGGATCGCGTCGGCGACCTGGAAGGTCGCGTTGACGATCACGGTTCCGATGGCGTTGGGCACGATGTGCCGGCGCACGGCCCGTCCGCCGGTGCCGCCCATGCCCCGCATGGCCTGGACGTATTCGCGGGAGCGCAGGCTCAGTGCCTCACCCCGGACCAGCCGGGCCGGTCCGAGCCAGGCGAATGCGCCGATGATGAGGATGAGCATGGGCACGCTCGGCGTGACGATGGCGGCGAGCAGCATGAAGAGGAACAGCGACGGGATCGACATCATGGCGTCGACCACGCGCATCATGGCCGAGTCCACCCAGCCGCCGGCGAACCCGGCGACGGCGCCCCAGATCGTGCCCAGGGCGGTGGCGAGGATGCCGGCGGCGAGCCCGACGATGATCGAGGTCTGCCCGCCGAGCATGAGCCGGCCCAGCTGGTCGTAGCCGACCCCGTCGGTGCCCAGCGGATGCCCCTGCTCACCGGGGGCCAGGTGGACCGCGGTGAGGTCGGTGTGCACCTGGTCGGTGTGGTAGACGAGCGGGCCGAGGAAGCAGATCCCGGCCAGCAGGACGAACAGGCCCAGGCCCACCAGGGCCAGGCGGTTCTCGCAGAAGACGACCAGCCCCTGGCGCCAGAGGCCGCGCACCGGCGTCTCGGCGTCGGCGGGCTGGTCGGGGACGGCACCTGGGCGGACCGCCTCGGAGAGTGTGGTCATGACGCGCTCCGCTGGAGTCGGACCCGGGGATCGACGGCGGCGTAGAGCAGGTCGGCGACGAGCGCGCCGACCACCGTCGCGATCGAGATGATGACGGTGACCCCGAGCAGGATCGGGAAGTCACGCTTGAGTGCCGCCTGCCAGAACAGCTGTCCCATGCCGGGGAAGTTGAACAGTGACTCGACGACCAGCGCCCCGCTGAACAGCGCGGGCAGGTACATCCCGAGCAGCGCGATGACCGGGAACAGCCCGTTGCGCAGCGTGTGCCGCAGCACGACGCGCCGCTCGGAGAGGCCCTTGCTGCGGGCGGTGCGGACGTAGTTCTCGTTGAGGTTGTCGACCATGGCGGAGCGGACGTACCGGGAGTAGACCGCGATGGTGACGATGGCCAGTGTGATCGTGGGCAGGACCAGCCCGGCCGGATCGGCGAGCACCTCCGCCACGGTGAACCCCTGCGGCGCCTCGGGCGGCAGGATCGGCCAGACCTGCGAGAAGAGGATGATCATCATGAGGCCCATGAAGAAGATGGGCGTGGCGTAGGCCAGCAGCGACAGCGAGGTGATGGCGTAGTCGGGCCAGCGGTTGCGGCGTACCGCCTGGATCACCCCGAGCGGGATCGCCAGCACGATGGCGAGCACGGTCGACAGCAGCGACAACACCATGGTCTTCGGCAGCCGCTGGCTGATCGCCTCGACGACCGACTGGTTGAGCTGGTACGAGTAGCCCAGGTCGCCCCGCAGCAGGCGCTGCACGTACATGCCGTACTGCTGGATCCAGGGCCGGTCGTAGCCCATGTCGTGGTTGAACGCCGCCAACTGCTCCAGCGTCGCCTCCTTGCCGAGGGTGGCGCGTGCCGCTCCCCCGGGCAGCAGGTGCAGGATGAGGAACGCGATCACCGTGACGAGCACGACGACGACGAGGGCCTGGCCCAAGCGCGTGATGAGGTACCGGACCACCTGGGCCCCGCCTCCTCCCCGGTCGGGGCCCCGGCGGCGCGTTCGGCGCCGCCGGGGCCGGGACGATCAGTGATCGGTCACTTCCAGGACCAGTCCTGGAAGTACATGAAGTTCATCGGGTCCTGGGGCTCGACGCCCTGCAGACCGGACCGGTACGCCGAGACCTGGAACACCGGGTTCGGCATCCAGAGCACCGGCAGGTCCTTGGCGAGGAAGTCGTTGTACGCCTTGAGCGTGCTCTCGTCGCCGGAGAACTGCGTGGCCTCGATGAGCTTGTCGGCCTCGGGGTTGCTGTAGCTGCCCAGGTTCACCGGGGCGCCGGTGGCGAAGAGCCGCTCGCCGCTGGCGAAGGCCGGGTAGTACCAGCTGCCCTGCGAGCCGAAGAAGGACATGTCCCACGAGCAGGTGGCGTCCGCCGGCTTGCAGGCCGGGGTGACGGCGACCGAGTCGGGTACCTCCTTGATGGTCAGCTGGATGCCCAGCTTGGCCATCTGCGACTTGATCTCGGCGAACATCTTGGTGGTGGCGGCGAAGCCGGTCTGGCTGGTCACGGTGAGGTTCAGCGCCGTGCCGGCGGCGATGCCGTCGCCGCACTGGTTCGGTCCGGTGCCCGGCGTCTGGCAGGTGGTCTGCCCGTCCGGGGTCACCTTCCAGCCGTGGCTCTCCAGCAGTTCCTTCGCCTTGGCCGGGTCGAAGGAGTACACGCAGCCGGTGGCGTCGGCGCCGTTGGTGCCCGGCTTGGCCGGCACCGGGCCGCAGGTCGGCGCGGCCGTGCCGGACCAGATCACCTTGCTGATGGTCGGCTGGTCGATGAGCATCTGCAGCGACTGCCGCAGGTACGGCTGCTTGAACAGCACACCGGTCTTCGGGTTGTTGAAGTTGAGCTGCAGGTAGGTGACGGACCAGCCGTACCACGGCGAGACCGTGTAGCCCTTGGACTTGAGATAGCTCTCCTGGGAGAGGTTGGCCGCGGGCACGTACCCGTAGTCGATGTCACCGGCGCGCAGCACGTTGAACTCGGCGTCGTCGCCGGTGAACGGCCGCAGCACGATCTTGGCCAGCTTCGGCTTGTCCACGCCGGAGTAGTTCGGCTGGGCGGCGAGGGTGACCTCGCCGTTGGGCACGTACTTCGCCAGCTTCCAGGGGCCGCTGTTGACCTTCCACAGCTCGTTGGAGTCGTAGGTCTTCGGGTCCTTGGCGGCGGCGGTGAGGAAGTCGAAGACCTTCTTCGCGCCCTCCGGCGTGCTGGCCAGGTTGCCCACGGCCGCGGTGGCGGAGTCCTTGTCCCAGGCGTGCTGCGGCATGGGGGTGATCTTGTTGAGCTGGTTGTCGACGAACCAGGCGGTGTTGAAGACCTTCGTGGTGGTGATCGAGAAGGTCTTGTCGTCCTTGACCGACCACTGCGCGATGTTGTCCGGGAGGCCGCCGGCCCGGTAGGAGGCCCACTTGTCCTTGTTCGCGCGGACCAGGTCGTACCAGAACTGGATGTCCCTGGTGGTGACGGGCTTGCCGTCGGACCAGGTGTTGTCCTTCAGGGTGATGGTCAGGGTCTTGCCGCCGTCGCTCACCACCGGCGCCTCGGCCATCGAGCGCTGCGGGTCGATGTTGTACTGCGCCGTGCCGTCCAGCTTGTACTGGTAGAGCGACCGGTACAGCGCCTGGCCGAAGATGGCGTTCTCGCCCTGGGTGAAGCCGGGCGCCGAGATCGGCAGGATCCAGTTGGGGGTACGGAAGGCGACGGTCGCGGTGTCCTTGCCCTGGCTCCCGCCGTCCTTCGACGAACCGCTGCCACCACCGCAGGCGACCAGACCCGCCCCGAGGGCGACCGCGCTGGCTACCGCGACCGCGCCGCGGAGGGCTCGCCGGGGAAATCTGCTCCTCATGAATCTCCTCGATTGATGTGCACTGCCCCGCGTCTGCGGGCGCTACCGGCGGTGCCACGTGTTCGGCCGCCTGGTGCTGCTCCTCGACGTTCGACGCGGAGAATGTATCCGGGCCGAAGTGCGGAGTCAACGAAACTTACCCTCTTTATTCGCCGACTTCGGCCAGGGTACGATCTAAGTCGGCGAAGCATCGACCGATACTCTTCGCGTGGGCTCCGGCACGCACCCCGCCGTGCACTGCCACACTGAGGCGGCGCCGGAGGACCGCCCGAACAAGGAGAGGCACCCTTGGAACCATCGATCTCCGCCACGCTGCGAGACCAGACCCTGAGCCTGCTGGCCAGCGGCACGGTCACCTCGCGCGCCGACCTCATCGAGGCGTTGCAGGTCGCCCCCTCGACCGTCACGAGCGTGGTACGCCGGCTGCTGGAGGAGGGCGTCATCCTCGAGGAGGGGATGGGCCGGTCCACCGGGGGTCGACGCCCCCGGATCCTGCGCCTGCGGGAGACCAAGGGGATCCTCGCCGTCGCGGAACTCGGCGGCAGGCACGCCCGGGTGGGCCTGTGCGCGCCCGACGGAGGGCTGCGCACCACCGAGGAGGTGGCCATCGACATCGCCGCCGGACCGGCGGAGGTGTTCGAGGTCGTCGGGGCGACGTTCGACCGGCTCCGGGCGGCGGCCGCGCCCGGCCAGGAGCTGCTCGGGGTCGGGGTGGCCCTGCCGGGTCCGGTCGAGTTCCCCGGTGGGCGGCTCATCGGCCCGGCCCGGATGCCCGGCTGGAGCGGCGTCGACGCGAGCGCCCGCCTCGCCGAGCGCTTCCCGGTGCCGGTGGTCGTCGACAACGACGCCAAGGCGGCGGCGATCGGCGAGTACGTCACCCGGCGCGACGAGTTCGGCGACATGATCTACGTCAAGGCCGGCACCGGCATCGGCGCATGTCTGGTCAGCGGCGGTCACATCTACCGGGGCGGGCGCGGCCTCAGCGGCGACGTCACCCACGTCCGCGTGGCGGACAGCGGCGAGCGGGAGTGTTCCTGCGGCAGCCGGGGCTGCCTGGAGACCGTCGCCAGCGGCGCCGCGCTGGCCCGCCAGCTGGCCGAGCAGGGCTCGTCGGCGACCACGATCCGGGAGATCGTGGCAGCGGTCAGCGACGCCGACCCGACCGCGGTGACCATGGTGCGCCACGCCGGCCGGCTGCTCGGCGTCGCCCTCTCCGGCCTGGTCAACTTCCTCAACCCCGACGCCGTCGTCATCGGCGGCGCACTGTCCAGCCTCGACGTCTACGTGGCCGCCACCCGCGGGATGCTCTACGAGCGCTGCCTACCGTCCATGACCCAGTCCCTGACCATCGAAGCCAGCGTCGCGGGCCCGGATGCGGCCCTGGTCGGCCTCGGGCACCTGCTGCGCACGACGACCGACGTACGACCCTCCTGAGGAGCAACACCCGTGCCCCGTCCCCTCCGCGTCGCCATCGGCGGCATCCACATCGAGTCCAGCACGTTCTCGCCGCACCTGAGCACCGCCGACGACTTCGAGGTCACCCGCGACGACGCGCTGCTGGCGCGGTACGACTGGCTCTCCCCCGCCCAGCCCTGGGCCGCCGACGTCGAGTGGATCCCGCTCGTGCACGCCCGGGCCCTGCCCGGCGGGGCGGTCGACCCGGCGACCTACGAGGTCTGGGCCACCGAGATGGTGGAGAAGCTGCGCGCGGCCGGCCCGCTGGACGGCATGCTGCTGGACTTCCACGGCGCGATGACCGTCGTCGGCAGCGACGACGCGGAGGGCGACCTCATCACCGCCATCCGGTCGGTGCTCGGGCCGGAGCCGTTCGTCTCCGCCGCGATGGACCTGCACGGCAACGTCTCGCCGGTGCTCTTCGACGCCTGCGACCTGCTCACCTGTTACCGCACCGCCCCGCACGTCGACGTGTGGGAGACCCGTGAGCGCGCCGCCCGGAACCTCATCGAGGCGCTGCGCCGGCAGCAGCGCCCGCACAAGGCGCTGGTCCACATGCCGATCCTGCTGCCGGGCGAGATGACCAGCACCCGCGAGGAGCCGGCCCGGGGCCTCTACGCGCGGATCGGTGAGGTCGAGGCCCGGGATGGCATCGTCGACGCGGCGATCTGGATCGGGTTCGCCTGGGCCGACCAGCCGCGCTGCCGGGGCGCGGTCGTCGTCACCGGCACCGACGCCACCGCCACCGCCGAGGCGGCCCGCGAACTCGGCGGGCACTTCTGGGCGGCCCGCGACGAGTTCGCCTTCGTCGCGCCGACGGGCTCGATGGACGAGTGCCTCGACACCGCCCTCGCCGCGGTCGCCGATCCGGCCCGCCGACCGTTCTTCATCAGCGACTCCGGCGACAACCCGGGCGCCGGCGGCGCCGACGACGTCACCTTCGCCCTCGAACGGATGCTGGCCCGCCCCGAGATCCGCGACGGCGCCCGCCGTGCCGTGTTCGCCTCGCTGGTCGACCCGCAGGCCGTGGCGCAGATCGCCGACCAGCCGATCGGATCGCCGGTCCGGGTCACCGTCGGCGGGCGGATCGACCCCCGGGACCCGGGGCCGCTCCCGCTCGACGGGATCCTGGAGGCGGTCGCCGACGATCCCGACGGCGGGCGGTGCGTCAGCGTGCGGGTCGGCGGGCTCAGCGTCTTCGTCACCTCCCGCCGGATGCAGTACCGCCTGCTGGACTCCTACACACGCCTGGGCGTCAAGGTCGACGAGGTGGATCTCGTCGTGGTGAAGATCGGCTACCTCGAACCCGAACTGTTCGAGGCGGCCGGTGACTGGCTGCTCGCCCTGACGCCGGGCGGCGTCGACCAGGACCTCGCGCGACTGCCGTACCAGAAGGTGGTGCGACCGGTGTTTCCCCTGGACCGCGACTTCACCGCGGACCTCGCCGTGGTGACCGGGTGATCGCGTGACCCAGCCCGAAGGCCACTGCGTCCTGGCCGTCGACGTCGGCGGAACGACCATCAAGGGGGCCGTGGTCGGCGAGGACGGCCGGCGCCGGCACACGCTGACCGTGCCGTCGCAGGCGGACGACGACCCGGTCAAGGCGGTCCGGTCCCTGTGCCGCCAACTGCGCGACGACGCGCTCGATCTCGGCGCCACGCCCGCCGCGATCGGCGTGGTCACGCCGGGCCTCGTCGACGAGACGAACGGGGTGGTGCGGTACGCCGCCAACCTCCGCTTCCGCGACGTGCCGCTCCGCGCCCTCGTCGGGGACGACCTCGGGCTCCCGGTGGCGGTCGGCCACGACGCGCGGGCGGCGGGCGTCGCCGAGGCGGTGGCCGGGGCGGCCCGCGGGCTGGACAACTTCCTGCTGCTGCCGCTGGGCACCGGCATCGCCGCGGCCGTGGTGGTGCACGGCGAGCCGGTGCCGGGCGCGACCGGCTCGGCCGGCGAGGTCGGCCACATGCCGGTCCACCCCGGCGGCGAGCCGTGCAGTTGCGGGCAGCGGGGCTGCCTCGAGGTCTACGCCTCCGCCGGCGGGCTGGCCCGCCGCTACGTCCGCCTCGGCGGAACCCCGGGGTCGGACAGCCGGGCCATCGCCGACGCGGTGGCCACCGATCCGGTCGCCGCCGCCGTCTGGAACGACGCGACCCAGGCGCTGGGGATCGCCCTGGCCACCCTCACCCTGACCCTCGACCCGGCCCGCATCGTGCTCGGCGGTGGGCTGGCGGACGCGGGCGCGCTGTTCTTCGACCCGGTACGCGACGCCCTGCGCGCGGCCCTCGCCTGGCGGACCCCTCCCCCGGTGCTGCGCTCCGCCTTCGGTGCGCAGGCCGCACAGATCGGCGCCGCCATCCTGGCCCGACGGCTCGCCGGCCTGTCCGTTCCCGACGGCTGGGGCGCACCGGCCCTCCGCGACCACCAGGACGACGGCGGAGTGGCGCCGAGATCTTGACGGCGGCCGTCCGGTGCGGGTGGAGTGGGCGTACACAGCCGGCGGGCAGTGACGCCACGGCCGTCCAAGGAAGAGGATCCACATGACCGTCCCACGCCTGCGCGGTGCCGCGCTCGCCACAGTCGCCCTGGTGGCTGTCGGATCGGTGGTGGCACCGGGCTCGGCCGGCGCCGCACCCGGCAACCCCGGAGCCCCTCGCTACTCGGCCGGCGCGGCGAGCGTCGGCGACCCGTACTTCCCCGACGAGGGCAACGGCGGATACGACGTCCAGCACTACGACCTCAACTTCTCCTACGACCCGGCAACCCGGTTCATGGCGGCCACCGCGACCATCACCGCAGTGGCCACCCAGGATCTCGACCGGTTCAACCTGGACTTCCGTGGTCCGGAGATCTCGTCGCTGACGGTCAACGGGCACGCGAACGACTTCGTCCGCGACGGCCAGGAGCTCATCGTCACACCCCGCCCGAAGCTCAAGACCGGGCAGACCTTCACCGTGGTGGTGACGTATTCCGGCGTACCGGGGCCGATCACCGACCCGGACGGGTCGATCGAGGGCTGGGTGCCCACCGACGACGGCGCCTTCGTCGTCGGCGAGCCGCAGGGCACGCCGGCCTGGCTGCCCACCAACGACCACCCGACCGACAAGGCCACCTTCCGGTTCACCGCGAAGGTGCCGGAGGGGCTCACCGCCGTCGGCAACGGCCAGCTCCTGTCCCAGGAGACCCGGGCCGGCTGGACCACCTTCATCTGGGACTCGACCGAGCCGATGGCCAGCTACCTGGCGACGATCACCATCGGCACCTTCGTGGTCACCACGTCGACCACGCCGAGCGGGATCCCCGTGTACGTCGCCGTCGACCCGCGGCAGGTCGCCGGGTCCGCGGCCGCGGTCGCGCAGATCCCCAAGATGATCGACTTCTTCGCCTCGACGTTCGGCCCCTACCCGTTCGCCTCGACCGGGGCGATCATCGACCGGGCCCCCGACGTCGGCTACGCCCTGGAAACCCAGACCAAGCCGATCTTCTCCAGCGCGCCGAGCGTCGGCACGATGGCCCACGAGCTGGCACACCAGTGGTACGGCGACTCGGTCTCCCCGCAGCGCTGGTCGGACATCTGGCTCAACGAGGGCTTCGCCACCTACGCCCAGTGGCTGTACACCGAGTACAACGGCGGCGCGTCGGTCAACCAGACCTTCAACAGCAGCAGCAACTACGGTCGGGCCGCGTCGTCGTCGTTCTGGCAGATCGTCCTCGCCGACCCGGGCCCCGAGGACATGTTCAGCAACATCCCGTACAACCGCGGGGCGATGACCCTGCACGCGCTGCGGGGCAAGGTCGGCGACGACACCTTCTTCCGCATCCTGCGCGAGTGGGCGGCCGGCCACCGGCACAGCCACGCCGCGACGGCCGACTTCATCGCCCTGGCCGAGCGGGAATCCGGGCAGAACCTCGATGCCTTCTTCGACGTGTGGCTGTTCCAGAAGGGCAAGCCCACGACCTGGTGACGTCGGTGGGGTCCCGCGACCGGAACGGCCGCGGGACCCCATCCACGCCTCGGGCCGGTAGCGCTACCCCGCGTTGGCGCGGCGGGTCGTGCTGAACCGGCGTTGGTAGGCGGCGGGGCTGATGGACAGCTTTCGGGCGAAGACCCGTCGCATGCTCTCGTAGCTGGGGAACCCGGCGAGGGTCGCGGCCTGCGTCGCGGTGTGTCCCTGGTCGAGCAGTGCCCTGGCCAGGTCGAATCGGATGACCTCCACGTAGCGGGCCGGTGTCGTGGCCAGTTCGTCGTGGAAGAGCCGGGTGAGGTGCCGGGTGCTCACGTTGAGGTGTTTCGCGAGTTCCGCGAGCGAGTAGTGCCCGCGGGGATTCGCCGTCACTAGGTCGGTGATGGTGCGGAGAGCCGGCGAGCGGGGCGGCGGTCCCTGCAGCGGCGCCGAGAACTGGGACTGGCCACCCGCGCGCTGCATGTACACCACCAGGGCGCGGGCGACGCCGCGCGCCAGGTCGGGGCCGTGGTCCTCTTCGACGAGGGCGAGCGCCAGATCGATGCCGGCCGTCACCCCTGCCGAGGTGTACGTGGTGCCGTCGCGAACGTAGATCGCGTCGGGCTCGACGCGGCACGTCGGGCACCGGGCGGCAAGCTCGTGCGCGACCCGCCAGTGCGTGGTCGCGCGCTTGCCATCGAGGATTCCGGCGGCGGCGAGGATGAACGCCCCGGTGCAGATCGACGCGACCCGGCCGGCTGCAGCCGCGGGTATCCGTGCGGCGTCCGCCACGTGGGCGGGGACACGTTCGCGCGGATAGAGGTCGGACCCGGCCACCAGCACCGTGTCGAAGGCCGGCTCCGAGGTGACGCCGCCGTCGACCGCGACCCGGATCCCGAGGTTCGACGTGACGTCCGCGCCGGTCGGTGACAGCAGCACGATCCGGTAGTCGGCACCGAACCGGTTCGCCTCCTTGAACACCTCCGCGGGGCCGGCGACGTCCAGCAACGTCACCCCGTCGTAGACGAAGATCGCGACGCGATGGGGGCCGGCGTTCACCACTCCGGTCCCTTCGGGGCGCGGTGGGCGGCCGGACCCGGCGGCACGGACCGCCCTGGGGGCGGCGAGACAGGAGGCCTGGACACCGGTTATTGGTAGCACGCCATTTCGGGACAGACGGGGTTCTCGGGCCGGGTCGTGGTGGGCACTGGACCGCGGTTTCGCCGTGTCCGGATGTAGGTGGTTCCTGGCCGGAGGAAGGCGGCGCCGTACGACGATCGGTGGGCAGCATGGAGGCCGGACGCACACCTGCCCGGAAGGTCGGAGATCATGCCAGAGAGCATCGCGGGATTGGAGATTCCTGACACGGCGGCGGTCGCCGAGGCGACCAGGCGCATCCAGGAGACGACCAGCCCCCTCATCTACCACCACTCCCGACGGGTCTTCTTCTTCAGCCTGATGCACGCACACAGGCTGGGCGTGAAACCGGACCCGGAACTGCTCTATCTGGCCGCCATGTTCCACGACGCCGGCCTCCTGACCCCCTTTTCCGAGATCGAGCAGCGCTTCGAAGTCGATGGCGCCGACCACGCGCGCAAGTTCCTCCTGGAACGGGGCTTCTCGACGGCCGCCGCCGAGACCGTCTGGACGGCGATCGCGCTGCACACCACGCCCGGCATCCCCGACCGGATGGCACCGGAGATCGCGACCACGTACCTCGGTGTCCTGACCGACGTGCTCGGCTTCGGCCTGGACGGACTGGAACAGGATCAGCTGGCCGAGATCCTCGCCGTCCATCCACGCGGTGACTTCAAGAACGAGTTCCTGCGGACCTACGTCGACGGGCTGAAGAACCGTCCCGAGACCACGAACGGCACCGTGAACTCCGACGTGCTCGAACACTTCATCCCCGGCTTCCGGCGCGTGACGACTGTCGAGCGCATCGCCGGCTCACCCTGGCCGAGCTGAGCGGACCCGGCCTTACCGGCGCATACCGACGAGCTTTCTTGAAAGGATCCGAGCATGCGAGCGATCACCGTGCGGGACCGTGACGCGGGGGTCGGCGGGCTCACCCTGACCGACATGCCCTACCCGCACGCTGCGGAGAACGACGTCATCGTGTGCGTGCACGCCGCCGGCTTCACCCCCGGAGAACTCGACTGGCCGGCAATGTGGACCGACCGCGCCGGTCGCGACCGGACACCCAGCATCCCCGGCCACGAGCTGTCCGGAGTGGTGGTCGAGCTCGGCTACGGGACCACCGGCCTCACCGTGGGCCAGCGGGTGTTCGGGCTGACCGACTGGGCCCGCAACGGATCCCTGGCCGAGTACACCGCGGTGGCGGCTCGTAACCTCGCGCCCCTCGCGGCCGACATCGACCACACCGTGGCCGCCGCGCTGCCCATCTCGGGACTGACCGCCTGGCAGGGCCTGTTCGACCACGCCCACCTCACGACCGGCCAGACCGTCCTCATTCACGGCGCCGCCGGGGGCGTCGGCTCGATCGCCGTGCAACTCGCCCGCGAGGCGGGCGCCCGCGTCATCGGCACCGGCCGCGCCGGCGACCGCGATGTGGCGCTCCGCCTCGGCGCACAGACCTTCCTCGACCTGGACGCCGACGATCTGCGGCAGGCCGGCGAGGTCGACGTGGTGTTCGACGTCATCGGCGGCGACATCCTCGATCGATCGACGGAGCTGGTACGCCCGGGCGGGACCGTCGTCACCGTCGCCGCGCCACCCACCGTGCAGCCCAAGGACGGGCGGGCCGTCTTCTTCGTCGTCGAGCCCGATCGCGCCCGCCTGACCGACCTCGCCGAGCGCCTCCGGACCGGACGGCTCAACCCCATCGTCGGCGCCGTGCGACCGCTCTCCGAGACGGCCGCCGCGTTCGCCCGCCACCGCCGCACGCCCGGCAAGACGATCATCCAGGTCGCGGAGGAACAGGGAACGCAGAACTCCTGACCGGACCGCCGAAGGATGGGCTCATGACCAGCACCGACCTCCCCGCCCCGATCCAGACGTTCATCGACGCCACCAACCGCGCCGACTCGGATGCCTTCGTCGCGGCTTTCACCGAGGACGCGTACCTCAACGACTGGGGCCGTGAGTTCCACGGCCGCGACGGCGTGCGCTCCTGGGACCGCACCGACAACATCGGGGTGCAGTCGCACTTCGAGCTCGTCGCAGTCGAGCGCGGCACCGACTCCGACAGCTACGTCGTCACCCTCACCGTCTCGGGCAACGGCTTCAACGGCACCGGCCCGATGACCTTCCGCCTCCGCGACGGCCTGATCGCGAGCCTGCGCATCAGCTGAGGTCCCTGCTGGTCGCCCCCGCGGGGCGGGAGACCTGCCAGGATCGGCCGCATGTCTGCTGGCCTGGGCGCTCCCCCGGGCCCGCCGGCCCGGCCGTGGTCAACGACCACGACAGTTTCCTCGGCGGTGCAGCGGGTCCGCCGCTCGCGGCACTGCGCGGTCGCGGTGCCGTCGTGACCGGCATCGACCCCAGCGCCAACGGAGCGCATCCTGTTCTTCCTGCTCTTCGCCCTCGAGGCTGCCTGATACGACAGCGGCCCCGCCGTCCATTCGGCTGGTACGGGCGTCCTCGGTTGCCATGACGGCTGATACAACTAGCACCGGCTGCACCGCAGCCTGGGCCACCGCCGTCCCGCCGACTACCAGGCCGCCCCTGGCGGCCTGACCACCACCCCGATGGTGTCCGCCACGGCGGACGAGCTCAGACCACAGGAGTGTCAGAAGGTATGGACGGAACTGCAGGCAGCCCGTGGGCGGTGACCGGTCTGGATCCACTGGCCGGGCGGGTGTTGGAGCATCTGGTGGCCGTGCCGTCGGCGAACGTCACCGAGGTGGCGGCGGCGCTCGGGGTGTCTCCGGCGGAGGCGGAACGGGCACTGCGGCACCTTGCGGACTCCGCACTGGTGCTGCAGATCGACGGCACGGCATCGCGATGGGCGGCCGGTCCCCCGCGGTCGTCGCTCAGCGCCCTGCTGGCCCGGCGGCGGGCCGAGCTGGCCCGCGTCGAGAGCCTCGTGGATCGGCTTCACGAGGTGTACGAGGCGGTGTCCGGGCCGCGCGCCGCGCACCTGGTGGAGGTGCTGGAGCGCGAGGATGAGGTGCCGGCGCGCTACGGCCAGCTGCTGAAGGGGACCTCGGTCGAGGTGCTGCATCTGGCGAAGCCGCCGTATGTGACGGCCACGCAGGCGTCCGTCGCGGAGCCGGTGGTGGCGCCCGGGGTGCGGATGCGGTCGGTGTACGAGACGGAGGGCTTCACCGACACGGTGTCCCTCGAGACGGCGCTGCGCGGCACGGGGCAGGGCGGGGAGCTGCGGCTGGCGTCAGGCCTGCCGGTGAAGCTGGTGGTGTTCGACCGGGCGGCGGCGCTGCTGCCCGTGCGCGGGGACCGCCCGGCGGCGGGTTCCATGGTGGTGCATTCGCCCGCGCTGGTGGCGGCGCTGGTGGCGCTGTTCGAGAGCATCTGGGAGCGCGCCGAGCCGGTGTCGCTGGCGAGCCGCCTGGACGGACCGGCCACCAAGGACGGTCCGACGGCTGTGGGGCCGGACCGGCGGACGCAGGAAATTCTGCACATGATGGCGACCGGGATGAAGGACGAGGCGATCGCCCGGGTGCTGAAGGTGAGCCGCCGCACCGTGCAGAAACATGTCAGCGATGCCGGTGCCCTGCTAGGCGCCCGGACCCGGTTCCAGATCGCGCTGCTGGCGGCGGAGCGGGGGTGGCTGAGGCCGGCCACCGCATGATCTCCAAGGGCTCCCACCTCTGGTGACCATGCGGTGGCCGCCAGGCCGGGACCTCCTTGTGGGAGGTCCCGGCGCATCGTCGTGCAGCGCGCTTCCCTAGCGGGGGCTCACTGGCAGGACTTGGCTCCCTTCGCGTACGCCAGGCCGAAACCGCCCGCCGACGAGTCCATGAAGACCACCACGCGCCCCTCGCCCGCCGTCGCGAACATCTGCGCGCCCGGGCTGCACGACGCCGGACCGACGTACGTCCCGTCGAACGTGTACTGCTTGAGCTTCGGGTTGAGCGAGTTGTCCGGGTAGCCGTCGGTCGCGAGCCAGAGGTCCACGGGGGCCTCCTCCGTGACCGTGAGGGTCGTGTCGGACAGCGTGAGGACGTCGGCGCGGATCGCCTGCGGGGAGTTCTCCTCGAAGAGCAGGTGGCTGGTGCCCGTGGCGAAGTCGAAGAGCCGCACGGAGTCGTTGAACGTCCCCTGGGTCCACTTGCCGTCGACGTAGCTGCCGTAGTCGCGGTTGATCACCCAGGCGACGGCGGTGCCGGACACCTCCGGGTAGCTCATGGTCTCGGCGCCCGGGTCACCGCCGGCGAAGGTCGTCTTCCCCGTCGTGACGTCGTACACCTCGACGCCCAGCGACCACCAGTTGCCGTTGGCGTCGGGCTGCGCGTAGTCCTCGTACCGGACGTAGGAGATCTTTCCGTTCTCGACGCTCGGCGCCGTGGCGTTCCCGAGCCAGTCGGGGTGCGCGAGGGTGTGGACGGTCCGCGAGCTGCCCTGCAGGTAGCGCACGACGTCGCGGTACCCCTGTTCCGGGTCGTACTGGCTCCACGCGACGACGGTGCCGTCGTAGCCCAGGCCGTCGATCCGGTACGGGGAGTTGTAGAGCTCCTCGATGTCGCCGCCGCCGACGGGCGCCGACAGGATGCGGTTGGTCTCCCACGTCGGCGAGTCGGGGTTCCCCTCGACCGAGAGCCACACGACCCGCTTGCCGTCGGTGTGGGGGAAGCTGTGTGCGTTCCCGTCGTTCGGGGAGATCCGGTACGGCGCAACCTTGCCGTCGATGCGGCCCACCCAGATCGACGGCGGCTCGGTGTGGTTCGCGTCGGAGCGCGGCACGGTGAACCAGCCGCCGGCCATGCTCGCCTTCAGGTCGCTGTACATGCCGGTGTTGAGCCGGTCGACCAGGAGGTCGGTCTTCTTGCCGTACAGATTCGCCTTCCACTTCGCGGTGATCCCGCGCGAGTCGAACGCCGCCTGCACCACCTTGAGGTCCTTCTGGCTCAGCCCGAAGGACTTGGCGGAGGCGAGCACGGCGTCGCGGGCGTCGACGAAGTCGGACATGGGCGTGAGGTAGTCGGTGAGCGCCCGGTAGAGGATCTTGTCGGCGACCGCGCCGCCGAACGTCTGGCGGAGGTCCCACAGCGCCCCGGACACGATCGTCGAGTTGAGGTGCACGCCGCCGTCGTCCATCTGCGGCGTGTCCATGAGGTGCTGGAAGTCCGCCGTGGTGGCGCCGTCGTCGAGGTTGCGCAGGGCGCACCTGGTGGGCGTCAGGGTGCGGCAGAGGTCGCCGCCGATCAGGCTCGCCTCGGGGTCGGACATCGGCGTGCCCGAGGCGTCGAGGTCGATGGCGTTGCCGAAGTAGTCGGCGATCGCCTCGTTGAGCGCACCCGGCTGGCCGGCGTAGACGAGGTTGGCGGAGTTCTCCACCACGCCGTGCGTCATCTCGTGGCCCACGACGTCCGGGTCGGCGGCCAGCGGCAGGTACTCGTCGTCGCCGCTGCCGTACACCATGCGGGTGCCGTCCCAGTACGCGTTGACGAACGGGTAGCCGCCGTAGGTGATGCCGACGATCGAGTTGATGGGCATGCCGTCGTCGTCCAGGCTGTTGCGCCCGAGTTCCGTCTGGTACCACTCGAACACCTTCGCGGCGTCCCAGGCCGCGTCCACGGCGCCGGCGTCGGTCAGGTCGGCGCCGAGCGTGCTCGACGGCGACGCGAACGGTCCCACGCCCTCGGGCAGCTGGCCGTCGAGCAGTTCGTAGTAGTCGCGGCCCCGGGCGTCCCAGGTGGTGATCGGCACCGTCCGGCCGTCCGGGAGGGTGTGGGTCTGGTCGATCATGAGGTAGGAGTTCGCGTCGTCGATCCGGACGAGCGGGACCGGCACCGTGGCGCCGTGCAGGCTCTTGCCCTCGCCGACGACCGGCGTCGTGCCGTTGCCCGACGGGGCGGGCTCCGTCACGGCGCGCGGTGCGACGGCGGTGCCGCCGGCGGCGAGGGCGGCGGCCTGCTGCGCGGTGGCGAAGGGCTTGATCCGGCTGACGCTGAGCAGGGTCAGCCCGTTCGTCGCGCCCAGGTACACGTCGCGGAGCACGGGCTGGCCCGTGGCGACGTCCTTGCCCTTGACGAGTACGCGCCGCGCGAGCACGCCGGTGCCGGTCGGCATGACCACGAGCCCCTGGTCGGTGCCGGTGAGGTCGGTGTGGGCCGCGTCGGGCGTGGTGCCGCGGCGCGGGGTGCCGGCCACGACGGCCGCGCCGGGGTGCAGGCTCTTGCGCACGTCCTCGACCGCTCGGGAGATCGCGACGTCCGCGGGGATCGGGGTGCGGGTCGTGTCGACGTCGAGGTTCGTGAAGTAGCTGCCCGACGTGCCGGTCACCGCGCGCGTGCCGGCCTTCTTCTCCATCCGCACCACGTACTGGGCGCCGAACACGGGCAGGCCCTTGTACTTCTGGTTCAGCCGGACGGTCTCCCGCGTGCCCTGCGTGTCGACGCTCGCCGTGGTGAGCGTGCCGGCCGGGTCGGCGATCCGGTAGCGGTCCTTGTGGCCCGTGAGGTGGGCCTTGGCGGCCTTGTCGGGTGCGATCGTGGCGTCGACCGGGTCGGCCAGGTCGTCCACGAGCGCGGGGGTGTCCGTGGCGGGCGCCGCGGTGGCGGGGACGGACGCCTCCGCAGCGGTCGTCGTGCCCGTCCCCGACGGGGCTGCGGCGTGTGCGGCCTGGGCGGTGGTTCCGAGGAGGGCGGCCGCTGCCAGGATGGCGAGAGCCGGTGGGGCCTTGAGTCTGCGCATCTGTTGCTCCTGCAAAATGATCCAGCGCCCGGCCGGCTCCTTGCGGCACGGGATTCGCTCACCCTCACCGCGGTGTCGGCGGCGGCACAAGAACGACTTTGCGCATCTGCACAAGTCGGAAGCTCATCGAGGGCGCGCTGGACCGGACGGCATACCTGGTCGTGGTGGCTGGCGGCGGTGTCGACTTCGTCGCGGTTGGATGCTCCCCGGCGCGCCCTCGGTGGACGGTGGCCTAGGCTGCCTCCTCGTGGGCGAGCCGCGCGGGTCAGGAATCCTTCGTCATCAGTCGCTGCACGACGGTTTCGTACCGGCGAAAGGCCCGCAGCGGGACTTCGCCGAGGCCATCGACCGGCACATCGCGGAACATTTCGGGCCTGTCGAGTTCGTCTACCACGAGTTCGCCTCGCATCTGGTCGGTGTGCATGTCCATGTCGTGGCACCGACCGAGGAACGCCCGTACCGCACGTTGATCACGTCGGGGATGAGTGAGCTGCCGATGGCGGTCCCGGACGGTCACGACATCAGTCCGTACGCCGAACTGATGCTCAGCCTGCCCGCGGACTGGCCGCTGGACGAGGTGGCCGGGCTCGACGATGCGACCGGGTGGCCGTTGCGGGTCCTCAAGCAGGTTGCCCGGCTGCCGCACGAGTACGGGACCTGGATCGGCGAGTGGCATTCCGTGCCGAACGGCGATCCCGCCCAGCCGTACGCTGCCGGCACCCCGTTCGCCGGTGTCGTCGTCACGCCGATGCTGCGTGTGTCGCCGGAGGCTCGGACGATCGACCTCGCCGGCGGTACCCGGATCGCGTTGCTCGCGCTGGTTCCGCTGCATCCGGCCGAGTTGGCGGTCAAGCTCGAACGCGGCACCGACGCACTCATCGAGGTGCTCGATCGTGGTCACGTGACCGAACTGCTGGACCCGCACCGCCCCTCGTACGCCTGACAACAGAGGTAGGGCGCCCGATCCTCATTCCGTGGGCTGTCCCTGATGGTGGCGTTCGGCGAGGTGTTTGAGGTTCAGCAGCTGCCGTCGCGCCATGACGAGGTCGCCGATGGACAGCCCGACGGCGGCCCAGCGGTTCGTCCGCATGACGACCTTGAGCAGCAACCGCATCGCGTCGGGCTCCTGGGGCACCAGGAGGTATGACATGAACGCACCCATGATGGTGCTGGTCAGTTGTCTGCCGGGGTCGACCGACACGATCCGGCCCAGCTTCCGTCCGCCGGCGGTGGTGAACGCCTCGCCGACCCGGGGCTCGGGCAGGCCCACCAGCCGTCGAGGTGAGCGGTGGCCGAGGTTGTCGATCCAGTCGTAGGAGTACGGCGCCAGCCGCACCTGGGTCAGCCACGGCCACACCGCCGCGGCGGGCGCTTCGATCCGCACTCCTCGCCACGCCTGCAGCGCGGGCGAGACGACGAGGTCGTCGCACGGATAGGACCGCGACGTCTCGCTGTCCGTCATGCCCCACCGGTCACCGATCATCGCTCCATCTTCCACCGCACCGGAACGGATTGATGAGGCAGCAGGGTCACCGGGCCGATCGGGAACGCTTCCAGGAGCAGCCGAACAACCTGTTGAAAATTGCCGGGCGGTGCGATGGAATGGTCGAAATATTTCACCACCGGTCCTCCCGGATGAAGGTGGCACCATGTCACTCCGCCCACCCCGCCTTCTCGGCACGGCGACGGCCGGCACCCGGCGACGCGCGCCGGCGGCCGGGCCCCGCACGCAGCAGACGTACCTGGTGATCGCCCTCGACCGGCTCCGGCACGGGAGCGCCGGGTCCATCCCATAGGTCGGACCGGCCGGGCCTTCGGTCTGCCGTCGGCCCGGACCGACATGCATCGACAGTGTCCACCCGCCCACAACAGTTGTCGTTGTTGTTCCATCCCCCTCATGGAGGCAGCGCATGTCAGCTCATCGGCACGAGGTCGATCGCCGCACCCTGCTCAAGGCAGGTCTGGGCACGGGGATCGCGGCGATCGTCGGCACCGAGGTGTTCACGGCGGCACCGGCGGGCGCGGCGCCCAGCACCATGTTCCCCTGGGTCATCGACTGCGACACCTGGGGTGCGCGCCCGCCACGGGGAACGATTCAGATCACCGGCAACACCACCAACAAGATCATCCTGCATCACATGGCCTTCCCGAACGTCACGGACTACTCGGTCGACCACGCGATGCAACTGGCGCGGGACTGCCAGAACCTGCACATGGACGGCAACGGCTGGGCGGACACCGGACAGCACTTCACGGTCAGCCGTGGCGGCTACGTGCTGGAGGGTCGCCACCGCAGCCTGCAGACACTCGACGCGGGCGGGCACCAGGTCATCGCCGCGCACTGCCCGGGCGAGAACGGGAACGCGATCGGGATCGAGAACGAGGGCACGTACCTCACCGAGACGCCACCGGAGGCCCTGCTCGACTCGCTGGTGACGCTGTGCGCCGCGGTGTGCCGGCAGTTCCGGCTGCAGCCCTGGGACATCTTCGGCCACGGGGACTTCTACACGACCCAGTGCCCGGGCAACGCCTTCTACCGGTTGTTCCCGATGGTCCGCTCCCGTGTCGCGGCAGAGCTCGGCACCAACCAGACGGACATCCCCGCACGCCGGTGGCCCGATATCTGGCGCTTCGGCGACGGCCCGGTCGTGCAGGTCGCGCAGTACCTGCTCGCAGATCTCGGCTACCCGCTGACCCCGAACGGCGACTTCGGCTACGACATGAACGCCGCCGTGGCCGACTTCCAGGCCAGCCACGGGATCCGGGTCGACCCGGACGCGACCTTCGACGCCGCCACCTGGGAAGCGCTCGTGCCGACACTCGACAAGGACGCCACCGGCCTTCCCGTCACCGCGCTGCAGTTCATGCTCGGCCGCAAGGGGTACGACGACGTCACAGCAAGCGGGGAGTTCGACCACGGCACCATGAAGGCGGTCCAGGACATGCAGCGCCTGCACGGCCTGGTGCCCAACGGAAAGGTCGACGTGGACACGTGGTGCGCGGTTGTCGGTGGCACCGTCCGTACGGCCTTCCAGCAGGTGGACGCCGCCTAAGCCACCGGTACGGAGTGGTGCCTCGTCGGGTCGGCTACGACGACGCCCCGTCAGCGGGGCGTCGGGAATCCCGGCCCGACGGGGCATGGCCGTCGACGTCAGGTGATGGCCAGCAGCACGGCCTGATCGTTCGCGGCTGCGGCGTGGTAGAACCGGCGCAGTTCGACGAAGTGCGCCATCAGGTAGTCAAGCGCGTCGGCACCGTCGGTCCAGATGTCCGGGTAGATCTCGGCCGCAGACATGGCGTCCGGGTCGAAGCGGGCGCCCAGAGTCTCCACATCCAGTGCGTCCAGGTCGGTGGCCACGGCGCGGACGGTGTCCCGGTCGAGTAGCCGTGGAGGACCGTAGCCACCATCCTCGCCGATCTCGGCACCACCGAGGATCGCCGCGCCGGCGCCCTCACCGATCTGCCAGTCGGTACCGGTGAGCAGGTAGTGGATGCCGTGCCACGACTTGTCGAGGTCGAGCTCCGGCTCGGGCATCTCGGCCTCATCGTCGTCGAGATCGCCGTACAGCAGGGTGTCGACAGCCCTCGGGTCGGCGCGCACCGCTGCCAACTCCTCGGCCGACAACCGGTACCCGATCAACACCATGCCCAACGTCGCGGGCCCCTTCCGGTCGGCGGCGTGCTGTCCGCGGTCGACGGCTTTCTCCGGCGCCACGCTACCGCAACCTCGATCTCGGGCCGGTCTGAAAATCCGGCTCATTTGATCTTGTGGCAAGATCGCCGGATGCTGCGACTCACCGATTTCATCATCGACTGCCCGGACACGATGGCGCTGGCAGCCTTCTACTCAGAGGTGACGGGTCGCCCGGTCAAGGAGGGCAGCCACAGCAACTGGGCCGGAATCCGGTTCGGCGAGATCGAGCTGGCCTTCATCCGGGTGGAGGACTACCGCGCCCCGCAGTGGCCCGACACCGAGCACCCCAAGCAGTTCCATCTCGACTTCGAAGTCGACGACATCGAGGCCGAACAGAGCCGCGTCCTGGCCCTCGGCGCGACCCTGCGGCAGGACTCCGTCGGCCCCGAGGGCTACGGCTGGCGCGTCTACACCGACCCGGTCGGCCATCCGTTCTGCCTCTGCCGCAACAAGGGCGTCACCTGGACCGACCAGGGCCCCAGCTGGTCCGAGAGCGAGTAGAGCGTCCATACCGACACGCGTCACGTGACGTCAGGCACCGCCGACGTGGCGGAGCACGGCCAGGACCCGGCGGTTGTCGCTGTCCGAGGAGGGCAGGCCGAGTTTCGCGAAGATGTTCGCCACGTGCTTCTCCACGACTCCGGAGGTGATGACAAGAGCCGCCGCGATCCCGGCGTTGGATCGTCCCTCGGCCATCAGCGAGAGCACCTCACGCTCCCGGGGGGTCAGCGACGCCACCCCGGCCGTCTCCTGCCCAGCCCGCATCAGGTGGCCGACGACCTCCGGATCCAGAGCGGTGCCACCGGAGGCCACCCGGGTCAGCGCGTCCACGAAATCGGCGACGTCGGCGACACGGTCCTTGAGCAGGTAGCCGACACCAGTCGGCCGGTCGGCGAGCAGGCGGGTCGCGTAGCGGGTCTCCACGTACTGGGAGAACACCAGCACGCCGACGTCGGGATGGTCGCGTCGGATGTCGATCGCGGCGCGCAGCCCCTCGTCGGTGTGCGTTGGCGGCATCCGGATGTCGATGATGGCCACGTTCGGCACCTTGTCGGCAATCGCGGACCGCAGCGCGTCCGCGTCCGCCACGGCGGCGCACACGTCGAAACCGCGGTCGGTGAGCAGCCGGACCAGCCCTTCGCGCATCATGGCGGCATCCTCCGCGATCACCACCCGCATGTTGTCGCCTCCGTTCACACGTGTGTGGGCAGCTCGATCTCGACCCGGGTCGGACCGCCGGCCGGACTGTGTACGCGCATCCGGCCGTCCACGACGGCGATGCGGCGGGCCAGGCCGGACAGGCCGGGACCGTCCGGGTTCGCCCCGCCGGCGCCGTCGTCCCTGACGGTCACCGTCAGGCGTTCGCCGGATCGGACGACGCCGAGCACGATACGGCTCGCCCGGCTGTGCTTGGCGGCGTTCGCGAGCAGCTCGGAGGCGCAGAAGTAGGCGATCGTCTCGATCGCGGGCGCCGGGCGGTCGGGCAGCTCGACGTCCACCGCGACCGGGATGGCGCTGCTCGTCGCGAGCGTCGCCAGCGCGTCGCCGAGACCGTTGTCGAGGACCGGCGGATGGATCCCGCGCACCAGGTCGCGCAGGTCGGCGAGCGCGTCCTTCGCGCCGCGGTGGGCGAGCGCGACCAGTTCGCGGGCCTGTGCGAGGTCGGGTGGCGGGCCGTCGACGCCGAGCTTCTCGGTCGCCATGCCGAGGTTCATCGCCAGCGTCGCGAGCCGGATCTGCGCGCCGTCGTGCAGGTCCCGTTCCAGCCTGCGCATCATCGCGGCCGCGTCGTCGATTGCGCGGGCCCGGGTGACCTGCAGTTGGCGTACCCGCTCGGCGAGCCGGCGCGGACCGAGCAGCCGTCGCATCGCGGCGAGGTCCAGTGTCGTGGCGGCCCGCATCAACCACGGTGCGATCAGCAGCATGGCGAGGCCGGCCGCGGCGATGAGGAGCGCTCCGGCGAACGTCCGCGCTGCGATGGCGCCGAACGGCGTCAGCGCCCACACCGGTCCGAGACGCGTTCCGGCCGGATGGTTGCGAAACAGCGGCCACCACACCGGGTAGCTGAGGTTGACCAGGCCGAACACGTAGCAGAAGGCGCCGTAGCCCTCGGGGATGGCCAGTGGCACCTTGAGCAGGCCGTACCCGACGGCCCGCCAGCCCGGTCCGTCGGAGACCACCGCGCTGATCCGCTTCGAGGGCCGGGGCGGCGGGGCGTCCACCTGCACGTCGAGCAGCCGGTCGGCGAGTGAGCGGTGCACGGCTCCCAGCGCGCGCCCGATCGGGGCGGCCAGCACGACCAGGAGCACGGCGGTGAGCGGGAGCAGGACCAGGAACAGCGGTGCGACGGGGGGTGCGGGCTGCTTGGACGTTGCCCCGGTCGCCCAGAGAAGGAGGGCGCCCAGGGCCGGCACGATCGCCGGTACGCTCAGGATCGCAGCCGCACTGACGACACCCGCGAGGCAGAACACCGCCCGGCGCAGGGCCAGTGTGGTGAACGGAGCGCGCAGCGCGGTCATCGGCCCATTGTCGCCGCTCATGTGTCACGGTGGCGGAGCAGCACGCTGCCGCACAGAATCGCCGCCGCCGCGTACCCGCACATCAGCAGTGCGCTGATCCAGCCGGCGAACAGCCCGGGTACGGGCGAGGTCACCGCGATCGAGTTGAGCAGCATCAGCAGCGGTATGAAGCGGCCGACCTGGATTCCGCTCTCGCCGAACAGGCCGGCCACGATCATCGGGACGAACATCAGACCGAACAGCGTGCCGACCGCGGCGCCCGAGTGCCGCACGATCGTCCCGATGCCGACCCCGATCAGGGCGGTGACGCCCAGATACACGCCGGTCAGCACGACCGCGCGCAGGATCGCCGGGTCGGTCAGGGGTGCGGCCGGGATGGCGGTGCCGCGGATCGCGAGCTGCCCGCCCAGGTAGCCGGCGAAGCTGGCGACCAGGCCGACGCCGAGAGCCGCGCCGCCGCACACGGCGACCTTCGCGGCCAGGACGGTCCGACGCCGCGGGACGGCGGCGAACGTCGAGCGGATCATCCCGCTGCCGTACTCGCCGGTCACCATCAGGACGCCGAGCGCGCCGAGGAGCAACTGGGCCACGATCGCGCCGCCGAGGCTGTTGTTCAGGATCTGGGCGGCGGTGGCGACCGGGGTGTGCGATCGGTACCCGAGTCCCACCCCGGCCCCGGCCGCGGCCATCGAGAACACCGCGGCGCTCGCCAGCCACCACGTCGACCGGACGCTGCTCAGCTTGATCCGCTCCATCCGGGCAGCGTGCCGGAATCCGTACCCGTTCATGACGCTCCCACTCCGCGATAGTCGGTGGCTTCTGAGGTGAGCCGGAAGAAGGCGTCCTCCAGGCTGTCGTCGCCGCCGGCGAGTTCGGCGACGGTGGTCTCGGCCAGCAGCCGGCCGCGCCCGATGACCACCAACCGGTCGGCGGTCAGCGCCATCTCGGCGATCAGGTGGCTGGACACGAACACCGTCCGGCCCTCGGCGGCGAGTCCGCGCAGCAGGTCCCGGATCCAGCGGATGCCCTCCGGATCCAGTCCGTTGACCGGCTCGTCGAGCAGGAGGACGCCCGGGTCGCCGAGCAGGGCCACCGCGACGCCGAGCCGCTGGCGCATGCCGAGCGAATACGTGCCGGCACGCCGTGCTGCCGCGTCGGACAGGCCGACGATGCGCAGCACCTGCTCGACCCGGGAACCGGGGATGTCGTTGCTCGCGGCCAGCGCGGTCAGGTGCGCACGGGCGCTGCGGCCGGGATGGAAAGCCCCGGCGTCGAGGAGCGCACCGACCGTCTTCAACGGCCAGTCGAGGTCCGGGTACCGGACGCCGCCGATCAGCGCCTCGCCATGGTCCGGGGCATCCAGGCCGAGGATCATCCGCATCGTCGTCGACTTGCCGGATCCGTTCGGGCCGAGGAAGCCGGTCACCACCCCCGGCTGCACCCGGACGCTCAGCCTGTCGACGGCGACCCGGTCGCCGTAGCGTTTCGTCAGCTCACGTAGTTCGATCACACGATCGACGCTAGGCAGCGGCGTCGGCGCTCGGAAGCCGGAAACCATCCGGCTCCGCCTGGGGGTTTTCCGCCCCCGTGGCGGTCCCGGCCCAGTTGGTGGCTGGTGCTGCCATGCCGATGCGGGTGCGCCTCGGAGCCGTCGCGAGCGCCGGACATTAGAGTCGCTCCATGTACTCGACACAGGTGTCTCACCTCGTCAAGGCGCCGCGGTCGGCGGTTTATCGGGCACTGCTGGATCCGGCCGCGGTGGCGAAGTGGCGCGTCCCCACCGGCATGAGCGGCCACGTGCACGAGCTCGACGCGCGCGAGGGCGGTACGTTGCGCGTCTCGCTCACCTACGAGGCCCCGGACAGCACCGGCAAGACGACGGCGCACACCGACAGCTATCACGGCCACTTCGCGAAGCTCGTACCCGATCAGCAGGTGGTCGAAGTCGTCGAGTTCGAGACCGACGACCCCGCGCTGCGGGGCGCGATGACCATGACCACGACGCTCACCGACGTGGAGGGCGGCACCGAGGTCGTCGTCGTGCATGACGGCATTCCGGACGCGATCCCGGCCGAGGACAACGAGACGGGTACGCGGATGGCCCTGGCGAACCTCGCCAGACTCGTCGAAGGGGGCTAGCGCCGCTCACGCCGCTGAGCAGGCGTGGGCGCGCGATGCCGCCGCGGTGAACGAGGCCCGCGCTGACCTGCGGCGTATCGATTGCGCTGATGGGTCATGCTGAGGCAATCCGGGGGTTGCGGCCGATTGGGGTGGACCATGACGATGTCCTGGCTCTGGGTCGTCCTGGGCGGAGTAGCGCTGCTGCTTGTCATCACGTCCGCCGTGATCGTCGTGCGGCGCCGCCGGGTGGCCCGTGCATCGTTGGAGCATGACCTCGTCATGCGGAACGCGCGGCGAGCCATGGCCGAGATGGAAGGACAACGTCGGCGTTCCGGCAAGGGCACGATCCGGGGTCAAGGCGGCGGTGGGAACGCGGGAACGATGTATGACGCCGCGTACGGCTCGGACACCTCCGCCGGGGCATAGACCGATCGAGGCCACCTGGACGGGTGCGCTCACCTTCCGCCGGCCGGGCGTTCAGTGGGGAAACGCGCGGGGGACGCGTGCATTGAGGAGTTCGTCGCGGAACGCTTGGATGCGCGTGATGACCTGTCGCCTGCCGATGGTGTTCTCGATGCGGTCGAGATACAGGCATCGGGCGGCGAGTTTGTCGAGGTCGACGGTGAAGTAGATCGCCATCAGCGGGTTGACGAACAGGTCGCCGCCGCCGGTGCGCCGGGTGAACCGGACGTCTCCGAAGGCGCCGCTAGTGGCGGCGGCGATCTGACCTTGGACGATGCTCGGCCGGTCCGGGGTGGCGGCTATCGCGTCGGCGACAGCATCGCGGTACAGCGCCGCCTCCCGGCTGGAACCGGGGATGGACAGGGCGCCGAGGTAGCCGCCGTCGCGGTCGAGTGCGGCGAGGTTCTCCAGCACCTGGACGTGGTTGACGCCGTCGTAGGCGTCGATGCCGAAGCCCAGGCTGGTGACCAGCTTGACCGGCACGTTCAGCGCGGCCACGGCGGCCAGGCTGGTGATGTCCTCCACCGGAGTGCCGAGATCGCTCTCGTCGCCGCGCAGCAGGACATCGGTGCCACCGTCGACCAGGACCACCGCGTCGATGTCGAGTTGGTCGACCAGGTGCCGGTACGCGGCTCGTAGTGGCTGGACGCCGAGCGGCGGAAAGGCGTACACCGTCGACGGCAGGTCCTGAGCGGCCAGCCACCGGGCGAGCGTCCGTTCGGGGAAATACCAGTCCGGGCTGGCGGTGTCCGGCTGCACCGCCGCGACGTGCTCCGCCACCCACGCGTCGCGGTCGATCAGCTCGAGCTCGGAGAAGGACAGGCTGGCCAGGTGCACCTGTGCGCCGCCGCGCCGCAGGGCGAACGCCAGGGGCAGGCCGGCGTACACGTCGAAGCCCCCGCCCGCTCCGGCGATGAGGATGTTCCGCGCGGGGGCCAGCGCGGCGAACAGCGGCGGAACGGCCAACGAGAACGTACCGGGGTCGGCGGGCGGTGCGGCAGGGTTCGTCACCGCTCCATGATCAGCCACGCCCACGCCGCGCAAGGGCCGGAGGGAGCCTGCCGTTTTCGGGAGCCCGCTCACCATGAGCGGGCTCCCCGGAGCCTGGCCCGGCTCGAACGGTGCTGCCATCCCTGGGTTCAGTGACGCGCGGTATCGGCGCCGCGCGTTGGGCAGGCCGGCGTCCAAGCGTGGTACGTCCGGTCCCAAGGCACCGGTCCGCGCGGCTCGTCGAGGCCGAGGCGTCATCGACGTATCGTCGGGTCGTCCGCATGCCCGGGCACTGCGTCGACGTACCGGTGGTGAAGTTCTTCGAAAAAATCTTGGCGGACCTGTCGATTGGGGTCGGATCTGTTCGTCGCTCTGGTGAGAGCCCGGCACCGAGCCGGTCCATTCACCCACTGGAGGGCACGATGACCACCACGGCGAACACGACCCGCGCCACCACGTCGACCATCGGTACGCTGATCCGGGCCGGTGTCATCGCCACGGTTGCCGCGAGCGCCGCCACCATGGCCGTCGCCGCGGCCGGTCAGGCGGCAGGGGTCAGCCTCGATGTGGCCGGCGCCCCGATTCCGGTCACCGGGTTCGGCGTGCTGACCGCCGTCTTCTCGTTGGTCGGCGTGCTCATCGCCGCGCTGCTGTCCCGCTTCGCCCGGCGTCCGCGACGCGCGTTCGTCCGTACGACGGTGGTGCTGACCGTCCTGTCGCTGGTGCCGGATGTGATCGTCGAGGCCGGGGCGGCCACCAAGGCGCTGCTGATGCTCACCCACCTGGTCGCGGCCGCGATCGTGATTCCCGCTGTCGCGCGCCGCCTGGCCGCCTGACCCGTCGCACTGTCATCGTCGAGCCGAGGGAGGACCGTCATGAGGCAGTACCTGTTGTCGGTGCATCTCGTCGAGGGCGCGCCGGCGCCGTCGGACGAGGAGATGCAGACCGTGTTCCGGGAGACCGACCGGATCAACGACGAACTGCAGGCCGCGGGCGCCTGGGTCTTCGGCGGAGGTCTCCTGTCGCCCGACAGCGCCACCGTCGTGCGGATCGAGAACGGCACCACCACGATGAGCGATGGGCCGTTCGCCGAGACGAAGGAGCACATCGCCGGGTTCTGGGTCATCAAGTGCGCGGACCTGGACCAGGCGCTGGCCTGGGCCGAGAAGTGCGCGGCGGCCTGCGGCCCGGTCGAGGTGCGTCCCTTCGACGACCTGTCCCAGGCCTGAACTGGAGCCGGTCGGCCGACATGGACCTGGCGAGCATCTACCGCGCGGAGTACGGCCGCTGCGTCGCCACCCTGGCCCGCCTCCTCGGTGACATCAACCTCGCCGAGGAGGCGGTCCAGGACGCCTTCACCACGGCCCTGCAGAAGTGGCAGACGCCGCCGCCGAACCCGGGCGCCTGGATCGTGGTCACCGCTCGGAACCGGGCTGTCGACCGGCTCCGCCGGGAGTCGACCCGTGAGGCCCGGCACGCCCAGGCCCTGCTGCTGCATCAACAGGACGAGCCCCAGGAGGTGGGACCGGTGAAGGACGACCAGCTGCGGCTCATCTTCACCTGCTGCCACCCGGCGCTCGCTCCTGACGCGCGGACCGCTCTCACGCTCCGTCTGCTCGGCGGCCTCGACGTACCGGAGATCGCCCGGGCCTACCTGATTCAGGAGGCGACCGTCGCGCAGCGGATTGTGCGCGCCAAGAAGAAGATCCGCGACGCCGGCATTCCCTACCGGGTGCCCGCCGAGCATGAGCTTCCGGACCGGCTGCCGCCCGTGCTCACCGTGCTCTACCTGATGTTCAACGAGGGTTACACGTCCACCGCCGGGCCGTTGATCAGAACGGACCTGTGCACCGAGGCCATCCGGCTTGCCCGCGAGCTCGCCGGGTTGATGCCCGACGAACCCGAGGTCCTCGGCCTGCTCGCCCTGCTGCTGCTGACCGAGGCGCGCCGCCCGGCCCGGCTCGATCCGGTCGGCGGACTGGTGCCGCTGAGCGAGCAGGACCGGTCGTTGTGGAACCGGGCACTCATCGCCGAGGGCCACGATCTGGTGCGCCGTTGCCTGCGGCGCAACCAGCCCGGCCCGTACCAGATCCAGGCCGCGATCAGCGCGGTCCACACCGACGGCGCGGCCACCGACTGGTCGCAGGTCCTGGCACTCTACGACCAGCTGTTCGCGCTCGCGCCGACCGCGATCGTGGCGCTCAACCGTGCGGTCGCCGTCGCCGAGGTGCACGGACCGGCGGTTGCCCTCGCCGCGTTGGAGGACGTCGATCTCCCGGGCTACCACCGGCTGCCCGCCACCCGGGCCGAACTGCTGGCCCGGCTCGGGCGACGAAGAGGCCCGCGCCGCCTACGACCAGGCCCTTGCGCTGGCGACCAACGAGACCGAATGCGCCTTCCTGCAGACCCGCCGCACCGAACTCAGCCGGACGAGGAGAGCATCGTGACCGCCACCTACACCTTCGACGTCTTCTCCAGCCTCGACGGGTTCGGCTCCCACAGCGGCAGCTGGGGAGGGTACTGGGGCAAGCAGGGCCCCGAGTTGCTCGCGCACCGCCTCGCCGTGTACAGCGAAGAGCAGCGCATGGTCTTCGGGTCCGGCACGTACCGGGTGTTCGCGCGGATGCTGGCTGCGAGCACGGAGGAGTCCGAGGTCCGTGACGCCTGGGTCACCCGGATGAGGAGCCTTCCGGCGACGGTGGTGTCGAGCACGCTGGAAGGCCCTCTCGACTGGCCGGACGCGACCGTCGTGGGCGGGGACGCCGTCGACGCCCTCGCGCGGCTCAAGGAGGAGTCGGAGGTGCCGTTGCGCTCGCACGGCAGCCTGTCGTTGAACCGGGCGCTGATGGCCGCCGGCCTGGTCGACCGCGTCCAGGTGACGCTGTTCCCGGTGGTCACAGGTCGGACCGGGACGGAACCCGTCTTCCAGGGGGCGGCCGACTTCGACCTGGAGTTGCTCGAGAGCCGGACACTCGACGGTCGCGTCCAGGAACTGATCTACCGGCCCACCCTGCATGTCTGAGTCCGGCCAACCCGCCACCGGGGCCCCGCACGCGGGCCGGCGTCGGCGTCGGCCCGCGTGCGGGATCGGGGCGGTTACCGGCCCGCGCCTGGGTGCGGCAGGAAGTACGGGTCGTGCACCAGCTGGCGCAGCGCGGCCTCGGTGCGCGGATTGCCCGGCAGGACCCAGTCGGCGTCACCGCTGCCCCGCGAGTCGAAGTAGACCATGGCCCGTACCCGCGGGAACGCCGTCGGCAGGTCCGTCCGGGCCTGCCGCAGCCAGTCGGCCTGCACCCCGGGTGCGGTGTCGTTGACGCCGACCTCCGCGAGCATCATCGGCTTGTCGTGCCGGATCCCGAGTCGTAGAACCAGGGGAACAGCTCGGTCAGGGGTGCGTGGTCGTTGCTCGGGCGGGCGTACCCGTCGACGGCGACCCAGTCGACCATCGAGTCGCCGGGCCAGAAGGACGAGACCCGCCCGGTCTGGAAAGCCAACCAGGTCGGGCAGAACACGAACGCGACATTGTCGGCGCGTTCCTCCCGGAAGATCGTGCGGACCCGGCGCCACGCCGCCTTGCGTCGTCGTTTGACGTTCGTGGCCAACCCGGCCACCACCCGCCGGTCGACGACAGGGGCCGGTGACGTGAGGAGACGGGGTCCGGCCATCCACTAACGTCCAGGGCATGGGAGCCGAAGCACGATCAGTCGAGCAACCAGCCGTGTAATTGCGTGCCGTACGGAGTCAGGGCGAGCGCCGCCAGCGCAACCCACATCCCCGTGCTGATGATGAGCCAGCCGAACGCTTTCCGGTCGCCGGTCCGCCAGGTGCGGATGAGGGCCGCCACCCCGAGGACCAAGGTCACGCACGCGAGCGGGTAGACGAACATCGCCACCACGCGACTGATCCCGAACACCCAGACCAGCGGGTTCCACACCGAGTCCGGGCCGGCCGGCGGAAGGGAGTCCTTCGGGTCGCCCAACCGTTCCAACCGCGGGTCCAACACAGCCGGGAAATCGCCGGTATGCAGTGCGGCCACGAGCAGCACACCGAAGCTACCGACCAGACACACCGCCAGCATCAGCAACTGCGCCGACACCACCACGCGTCCGCCGAACGAGGCGGCCGAGACCTCAGCCTGTCGACTCATCGGCGCAACGTACCCGCTCGCCGCCGACTTCGAAAGCCCGCGCGGACAGGCGGGTTCACTGCCTGCCTGAGCGCACGGTGCCCCGCACAAGCCGCACCCGGGTTTCGCCGAGCGGCTTCCCTCACGCCGCGAGGGGCATGCCGGAGGCGAGGACGTACTCGCTGCCCGCTTCCCGAGCCTGTCCAGGCGGCTTCGACGAGTGAGATGAGAACGTCCGGGGCGGACCGGCGGGCAGCGTCGTCCCCGAGGGCTGCCGCGAGGGCATCAACTCAATATGACCTCGCCAGCGCGGACGGCACGCATGGCGCGCTCGACGGTCTCTTGGTTCTCGCCGACCGGAGCGACATAGCCGACGACGTCGCGCGCGGCTGCTTCCCCGAGCGTGCGGGTGATCACCCACGCGGCGAGATACTGGGACGCCAGGCAGCCGCCGGCCGTGGCGACGTTTCCCTCGGCGTGGAACGGCGCGTCCAGCACGGTGATGTCGAAGGCTTCGACGAACGGTCGGCTCTTCATGTCCGTGCAGGCGGCCATGCCAGGGAGCAACCCGAGCCGGGCGAGCACCAGCGCGCCCGAGCACTGCGCGCCGATCAGCTGTCGGGATGGTGCGAGCGGAAGCCTGGACAGCATTCGGTCATCGGCGATCACGTCGCGCGCCTTCACCCCACTGCCGATCAGCACCACGTCGGCTTCGGTCACGAACTCCATGGGCCGTTGCCCGCTCACCTCGACGCCGTTCATCGACGTGACCGTCGGCGTTGGCGTCGTGATGTAGGCCGCCAACCCGTCCTGACGGCACCGGTTGATCAATGCGGCTGCGATGAAGCTGTCGAGCTCGTTGAACCCGTCGAAGGTGACCACGGCTACCTGCATCACATATCCCCTGAGTACGGCATCAGCTCGCCACTCTCCCTGACCGGCCGTTCCGGGTCGAGGGCCAATCAGTGGCCAGCGGTATGCCAACCGCCGCTGCTGATCAGGACCCCGATTCAGCACAGGTCGGCTGCTGGACTGGAGGTCGTTGGCGGTGGGCGTGGGCCGCCGGTTATGGGACGTCGGGGTCGTTTCCGTCCGTCACCGGCCGGCTCGTTTTCAGGTGATGTGCCGCAAGCGGTGCCGAGGAACGCCCGCGGCTGCGAGCAACTCCGCGAGGGATGCCGAGGAGTGATCGAGGAAGACAGTTACCTGGTGGTCGTCGCCCAGGTGACAAGCGGCCGCCAGAGTGCCGAGGTTGATCGGGTCGAGGTCATCGACGTCGGCCAGGTCCAGGACCAGACGCAAGGGCCGCGTGTGCCGGATGGCCCTGACCAGTGCGCGGCGCAACCCGGTGGCGTCTGCGGCGTCGAGGACGCCGTAGGGATGGATGACGAGGGTGCCGTCGGGTGCGGTGTTGACGTCGACCGTGGTAGCGGTCATCGGGTTACCTTCCGTTACCCGGTGTTTCTTCAAGCCGTCAGGTTAGGTCTTTGCTGCGGCAGAGTCGATGAATCCCACGAAAGTTCACCTGGTCACGTCCAGGTCCCGACTGCGGGACCTCAGAAGCGCCGGCCAGCGGCCCGCCGGGGCGGCAGCCGGAATCAGACTCCCTGCCCAGCAGGGAAGGAAAGCCACTCGAATGGCCGACCGAACGTGAATCGCTCGCCATTCGCAAGGCGCATAGGCGCAGTCAACACCAGTCCGCTGGGTCAGGCGATCCACTGTCGCGGGGGCGGCTTGTTGACAGAGTGAGGTCGTGCGGAGCTTCGGTCGACTCCACCTGGCCCGGGGAGAGGGAAGTGTTACTCGGCTGGAGCTGTTCCTGGACCTGATCTTCGTGTTCGCGTTTCTGAACGTCACGGGTGTGACTGCCGAGCAGCTCAACCCGGCCGGTCTTCCCCGAGGTCTGCTGCTGCTCGTGCTGTTGTGGGGCTGTTGGGCGCCGTACGCGTGGCTCGGCAACATCCTGCGGCTGGACCGGGGCATCATGCCGGTGTTCATGTTCGGACTCAGCGCGACGCTGTTCGTGATGGGTCTGACAGCCCGGGAGGCCTTCGTCGACCGCCCTGGCGGGCTCTCCGGTCCGGTGGTGTTCGCGATCTGCTACATCATCGCCCGCAGCGGCGCCCTCGTGTTCGCGATCGCCGCGGGCGTGGCGCAACCGGGCACCGGCCAGCGGCTGTGGAAGGCCGGGCCGATGATCGTCGCCGGTGAGCTGGCGTTGCTGGCTGCCGCACTCGTGCCGCCGTATGAACACAGTGAGCAGGCGTTCGCAGACGGCGCCGTGACCCATGAATGGATCCGGTTCACCCTGGTCGCTGCCGCGATCATCGCCGGGTACGCCGGTACCTTTCTGCTGGGTGCCGGGACCTGGCATATCCGATCCATCCGTTACTGGGCGGAACGGCACAGCCTGATCATCCTGATCGGTGTTGGCGAGGCGATCATTTCAGTCGGGCTGGGTCAGGGTGTGGCCGTGGCGCATCCGCTCACCCTGGAGGTGCTGGCTGGCGCGCTGCTCGGCGTCCTGCTTGCCGGGCTGCTGTGGTGGACCTACTTCGACGTTGCCCGGTACGCCGCGGAGATGGCGCTCGAACGGGTGTCGGAGGCCCGCCGGGCGCTGCTTGGCCGTGACGCGTACAGCTTCCTGCACCTGCCGATGATGGCCGGGCTGATCCTGGTCGCTCTCGGCATCCACCACACATTGTCCGAGCAGCGTGTACCGACGGAGGCGTCGGCCGCGATCCGGCTACTGGTGCTCTACGGCGGGGTGATCCTCTACCTCATCGGTCTGGTCCTGTTCGAGGTACGCACACTGCGCCTGCTCGGTCGATCACCCATCCTGGGGATCCTCCTGGTGGGGTCCCTGGCGTCGGTCGCTCCTCACGTGCCGGTGCTGGCCCAACTGGCGCTGTTGACGGCGGCGGTGGCTGCCATGGCGCTGGCCGACGCCACTGTCTTCCGGCGCCGCCATCGTCGGCTGCACGCCGAAATACAACCCGTCCTGAAGCAGTCCGGGGTGACGCCGAAGGAGCTCTTCTTCGACCTGGTCTACGTGTACGCGTTTCTGCAGGTCGCCGCCATAATGGCGGACGACCCGACCTGGCGCGGCGTGGTGCGAGGGCTGCTGGTGCTCACCGTTCTCTGGGTTGCCTGGTGCGCCTACACCTGGCTGGGCATCGCGGTCCGCTCAGAGCACCCGGTGGTGCGCCTGGTGCTGGTGCTCGTCGTCACGCTCACCGCGTTGATCACCCTGGCCAGCCCGGAGGCGTTCAGCACCGACGGCACCGGCCTGCCCGGGCCGCTGATCTTCGTGGCCTGCTACGCGCTGATCCGGCTGCTGTTCCTCGTCGCGTTCTGGTTCAACCTCCGACAAGACCGAACGCAGCGGGCCGCAGTGATGCGCAGCGCCGTGCCGACCCTGCTGGCGCTGGCCATCCTGTTCGCCGCCGCGTTGATGCCGCAGTCAGTCGGCGATATTCGGCTGCTGACCCCCGCGCACGCCGGGCTCTGGATCCTCGCCATCGCCGTCGACCTGGTCGGCAACCGGCTCGCCGGAGCCCGCCACTCGTGGACCTGGTCCGCCGAGCACTGGGCCGACCGGTACAGCCTCATCATCATCATCGCCCTTGGCCAGGCGGTCATCTCCATGGGCATCGCCGTGGTCTACACGCCGATCTCCGCGCGGATCATCGTCGCCGCCGCACTCGGCGCGGCCCTGCTCGCCGCACTCTGGTGGATCTACTTCAGCACGACCGCCATCTATGGTGGGCGGGTGCTGGCGGCAAGCGGCATGGACCGGCGGGCGGCACTGGCTCAGGACGCGTACGCGCTGCTGCACCTGCCGATGATCGCCGGCATCGTGCTCGTCTCGCTCGGGCTCGGCAAAACGATGTCCGTGCTGGGCAACCGGGGCCTGTTCGAACTCGGCGTCCCGCTGTACCCGCTTGCGCACCTCGCCCTCTTCGGCGGGGTGATCATTTATTTGCTGGCGGACCACGCGATCCGCTGGCGGTTGACCCGCCGTGCCCACCCACAACGGATGGTCGAAACCGTGGTGGTCATCGCGGTGGCGCTCGCCACCGTTCACGTACCGGTGCTGGCCGCGCTCGCCGCTCTGACCGCAGTCTGCTTGGGGTTCCTGACGATTGAAGTGAGACGCCGAGGTCTGATGGCTCGACAGGACCAGTGAGGGAAGTGCCGGCTGCAGCGGGTTGACGTTTCGCAGCCGTGGCCCGGTTCGGGGCTGCAGGGACTGCCCCGTGGTGGGCCGGAGCCGGGCTGGACCCGGCCCACCACGGAGCACGTCAGGCGGCGTCGGCCTGCACGCCCGGTCGGCCGTTCTCGACCACGAAGCTCGCCCGGGTGGACACCGGGGCGTCCGGCTCGGTCACGTACGGCACGACGCGGTAGTCGGTGCGCCATAGTTGCTGGTCGAATTGCCAGGGGGCGGAAGCACGCCGCCAAGCTAACAATACGTACGTACGGTTTGCAATGCCGAGTTACCCCTCCGGCTCGCCGAGTTGCAGCCCCTCCCCCTGCCGACCCAACTTGTAGCTTAATAATCTCAAGTTCCACCTCTATATTTCTCAACAGGTTCAAGGTACAAATTAATCAGAGCAAGCCGAGGAGCGAGGGAGTCGACGTGGACTGGCAGGAACTGACCGACCTCACGCAAGGGCAGCCGTTCACGGTCGAGCGGGTTCGTCTCGCCGACAACGGCGTGGTGATCGAGGGCCAGTTCGAGCCGCCGCAGCTGGCTCAGCTCAGCGTGAGCGACCAGGTCTTCGTGGCCGCGTTCGTCCGCTCGCACGGTTCGATCAAGGAGATGGAGCGGATCTTCGGGGTGAGCTACCCGACGATCAAATCCCGGCTCAACCGGATCGCCGAGCACCTCGACTTCGCGGAGCACCTCGACACCGCGGACGACGCCGGCACCGACCGGGCGGCCGGCGCCGACGTCGTCGACCGCCTCCAGCGCGGCGAGATCACCGTTCAGGAGGCACTGGCCGAGCTGGAGCGTTCCCGGTGATCCCGCAGCTGGTGACCGTCCGTCACCGCCGTCACGACGGCAGTTGGCTACGGCTGCACGTCCCGGTCCTGCCCGTCCTGCTGCTGCTGTCACCGCTGCTGATCCTCGCCCTGCTGGCCGGCCTGATCGCCTGCCACGTCAACCGAATCAGCCCGCTGGGCGCCCTCCGTGGCCTCGGGCGCCTGCTGTGGGCGCTGCCCGGCACCCACATCGACATCGACGACGGCGCGACCGCCATGCAGGTCCACGTCAGGTGAATCACCACGAGAAGGAGCACCCCATGAACGAGCAGCGCCGCCAGATCCTCGAGATGCTCGCCGCCGGCAAGATCACCGCGGACGAGGCCGAGCGACTCATCGATGCGCTCGGACGCGAGCAGGCCGAGCCGCCGCTGGACGCCGCCACCCGCCCCAGATCGCGGCCGAAGTACCTGCGCGTGCTGGTGAGCTCGGAGGACAACATCGGCGGCGACGGGCCGAGCCGGATCAACGTCCGGATCCCGCTCCAGTTGCTGCGCGCCGGCGTCAAGCTCACGAGCCTCATCCCTCCGCAGGCCCTTGACAAGGCCAACGCCGGGCTGGCGCGGTCCGGGATGCCGATCGACCTCACCCAGCTCAAGCCGCAGCAGCTCGAGGAGCTCATCGAGCAGCTCGACGACCTCACCGTCGACGTCGACGACGCCGGCGCGAAGGTTCAGGTGTTCTGTGAGTGACAACCCGGCGATCCGGATCGGCGGATTGCGGAAGTCCTATCAGGATCTGCAGGTGCTCAAGGGCGTCGACTTCGAGGTGGCGCCGGGGAGCATCTTCGCGCTGCTCGGCTCCAACGGCGCCGGCAAGACCACGATCGTGCGGATCCTCGCCACCCTGCTCAAGCCCGACGGCGGCACGGCCACCGTCAACGGGTTCGACGTGGTTGCGAAGCCGGCGCGGGTACGCGAGTCGATCAGTCTGACCGGGCAGTTCGCCGCGGTCGATGAGATCCTCACCGGCCGGGAGAATTTGCTCATGATCGCCAGGCTGCGGAAGGTGGACGGCCCCCGCCGGGTCGCCGACGACCTGCTCACCCGCTTCGGTCTGGCCGACGCGGCCGGGCGTCGGGTCGCGACCTACTCCGGCGGCATGCGCCGGCGCCTCGACATCGCCATGAGCCTGATCGGCGACCCACCGGTGATCTTCCTCGACGAGCCCACCACCGGGCTCGACCCGGAGGCCCGCATCGAGGTGTGGCAGGTGATCCAGAACCTCGCGCACAGCGGCACCACGGTCCTGCTGACCACTCAGTACCTGGAGGAGGCCGAGAAGCTCGCCGACCGGATCGCGATCCTGCACGAGGGCAGGATCATCGTCTCCGGCACCCTGGCCGACCTCAGGAAACTGCTCCCACCCGCACAGGTGGAGTACGTGGAACGCCAGCCCACGCTGGAGGAGATCTTCCTGGCCACCGTCGGAAACAAGCAGGTGCAGTGATGACCACACACGCTCTCAGCGACACCGGAGTGATGCTCTGGCGCTCCGTGCGTCACGTGACCCGCAGCGTCGACACCATCATCACGGTCACGATCATGCCGATCGCGTTCCTGTTGCTGTTCCGCTACGTCTTCGGTGGTGCCATCCAGGCCGGCACCGACAACTACGTGAACTACCTGATGCCCGGCGTCCTGCTCATCGCCATTGCCAGCGGCATCTCGTACACCGCCTACCGCCTCTTCGGGGACCTGCAGCGCGGCATCTTCGAACGGTTCCACTCGATGCCGATCGCGCGCTCGTCCGTGCTGTGGGGGCACGTGCTGACCTCGCTGGTGTCCAACGCGATCTCGGTGGTCATCATCATGCTGGCCGGGCTGATCATCGGATTCCGCTCGTCGGCGGGGGTGCTGGCCTGGCTCGCCGTGGCCGGCATTCTCGCCCTGTTCACGCTCGCGCTGACGTGGGTCGCGGTGATCGCGGGACTCTCCGCGTCCTCGCCCGACGGCGCGTCCGCCTTCTCGTACCCGATCGTCTTCCTGCCGTTCGTCAGCTCGGCGTTCGTCCCCACCGACACCATGCCCGGACCGGTGCGGGCCTTCGCCGAGAACCAGCCGGTCACCTCGATCGTCAACACCATCCGGGCTCTGCTCGACCAGCAGCCGGTCGGCAACGACATCTGGACCGCCCTCGCCTGGTGCGCCGGCATCCTGATCGTCGCCTACGCCTTCGCCATGCGCGCCTACCGGCGGAAGATCGCCTGACCACCAGGGTAGCGGCTCGCTCGGTCAACGCCCACCGCTCGCCCGACAAGTCCGACCGGTACCTGCGCGATGAGCTGGACGGCGAGAAGAGGACTCCTCCTCTCGCCGTCCGGCTCATCGCCGGATGAGACCGAGGTCGGTGGCGGTGGCGACCGCTGACGTACGCGAATCGACATCGAGCTTGGTGTAGATGCGGGCCAGGTGGGATTTGACCGTGCCCTCGGTCAGGTGCAGGCGGGCGCCGATCGCCTGGTTCGACAGGCCTTCCGCGACCAGGGTGAGAACTTCGGTTTCGCGGCGGGTAAGCGTGGTGGCGGGTTGCCGCATGCGCTGCAGGAGGCGGTCGGCGACCACCGGGGCCAGGGCGCTGCGCCCGGCGGCGGCGGTGCGCACGGCGGCGGCCAGGTCTTCCGGTGGCGCGTCTTTGAGCAGGTAGCCGGTGGCGCCGGCGGCGATGGCGGGCAGGGTGTCGGCGTCGGTGTCGTAGGTGGTGACGATGACCACGCGGGGCGCGTCCGGGCGAGCGGTGATCGCGGCGGTGGCTTCGGCACCGGTCATGCCGCCTTTGAACTGCAGATCCATCAGGACGACGTCGACATCGCCCTCCTGGGCCCGGGCGACGGCCTGTTCGGCGCTGGCAACCTCGGCCACCACCGCGAGATCCGGCTCGGTCTCCAGTACGGCGCGCAGCCCGGCTCGCACTACCGGATGGTCGTCGGCGATCAGCAGGCGGATCGTCGCGCCGGTCATGGCCGTACCCCCGTGCGGGTGGGAACCTGCACGGCCAGGGCGGTGCCGGCGCCCGCAGCGGCCTCGATGGTGAGGGTGCCGCCGAGTGCCTGGGCGCGGGCGCGCATGGCCGTGAGCCCGTATCCCCCGCTGCCCGGCTCGGTAGCGGTGGTCTGGGTGGGGTCGAAGCCCGTGCCGTCGTCGACGACGTCCAGGGCGACCTGGTCGCCGAGATAGCTGAGCGTGACGTCCACGGTGGCGGCGTCTGCGTGCCGTACGACGTTGGCCAGGGCGGACTGCGCGATGCGCAGCAGGGCGATCTCGGTCGCGGTGGGCAGGGGCACCGGCTCTCCGGTCTGGTGGAAGTGGGCGGTGACCCGGTGCCGTCCGGTCGTGGTGGTGCACAGCTGTTCGAGGGCTTCGGCGAGGCCGGCGTTGGCGAGGGCGGGTGGACTGAGCGCGGCGACGAAGCGGCGGGCCTCGGCGAGGTTGTCGACCGCAGCTTGCCGGGCCTGGGCGACGTGGCGGGCGGCTATTTGGGCGGTGTCGGGCAGGGCGCGTTCGGCGGCCCGCAGCAGCAGTTGGATGCTGGACAGCCCCTGGGCGAGGGTGTCGTGGATTTCCCGGGCCAGGCGTTCCCGCTCGGCCAGCATCCCCGCGGTGTGCTGTGCCGCGGCCAGGCCCGCGCGGGTGGCGGTGAGTTCCTCGATCAGCTGCCGGCGCCGCTCGCTCTCCCGGTACAGGGCTTGATAGCCCCGGACGACGGTGATCGCCACGGCCGCGCCGAGCGTCGGCCCGACCGCGATGGCCAGGGTGAGCGTTCCAGCGTGGGCCGCGAAACCGGTGATCGCCGCGACGGCGGTGGCGAGCACCGCGACGACGCCGGCTCGGCGCGGCAGCAGGTGTAGCTGCAGGAAGTACAGCGGGAAGGCCAGCCACACACCGTCAGCGGAGACCGCGAGGAACACCAACCAGACCGTGCTGACGGCGGCGAGCCACACGCGAGCCGCCCGGCGGGACGTGCGGACAGGCGCTACCAGCAGTCCCCCGGCATAGGTCAGCGCGAGGCAGGCAGCGACCGCGACCACCAGCCAGGCGTGCGCGCCTCCACCGGCCACCGCCCGGCCGGCCGCCAGCACCAGCAGTCCCGCGACCAGCAGGTGCAGGAACCACAGCACGCCGCGGGCGGTTCGCGGCAGGCGGGACGCGGTGACAGACATGATCCCTTCAGCGTACGGAGGGCCACGCCCGAGCCGCCTCTATCGGAAGATGTAACCCCCAACCCGTCCTGCGTCAGATGTCCGGCCCGCCTGCCTGCGGGGACCGTGGATGTCGCCACCACCACGCCGAAGGAAGGGCGGGACATCACCGTGTTCGTCGCATGGCGCGACCTGAGGTTCGCCAGGGGCCGCTTCGCCCTCATGGGGGCCGTCATCGTTCTGATCACCCTGCTCGTCGGGCTGTTGTCCGGGCTGACGGCCGGGCTCGGACAGCAGAACGTCTCCGCGGTCACCGGCCTGCCGGCCGACCGGATCGCGTTCAACGCCCCCGGCCGGGGGCAGGACCTGTCGTACGCCAACTCCACCGTCACCGAGCAGCAATGGCAGCAGTGGGCCCACACTCCCGGTGTCACGAGCGCGGAACCGCTCGGGATCAGCACCACCCGGGCCACGGCCGGCACCACGAGCGCCGCGGTGTCCGTGTTCGGGGTGCAACGCGGATCCTCGCTCACCCCCGCGAGTGACCGGATCGACGACCGGTCCGTGGTGTTGTCCACCACCGCCGCCGACGATCTGGGAGTCGGCGACGGCGACACCCTCACCCTGGCCGGTCAGGCGTTGACGGTCGCCGCCGTCTCCGGCGATGCGTCTTTCAGCCACACCCCGGTCGTCTGGGCAAGCCTCGGCACCTGGCACCGGACCACACCACCCACCGAGTCCGACCGTGCGGCCGCGACCGTGATCGCCCTGACCACCACCGGCGCTGACATCGACGCCGCCGACCGGGCGGCCGGCACCCGGACCGTCACCCGCGACGACTCGCTGGCCGCGATCGGTTCCTACACCTCGGAGAACGGTTCCCTGCAACTGATGCGCGGCTTCCTGTTCGCCATCTCCGCCCTGGTCATCGGCGCCTTCTTCACGGTCTGGACGATCCAGCGCAGCGGTGACGTCGCCGTCCTGAAAGCCCTCGGCGCCTCCACCACCGGCCTGCTGCGCGACGCCCTCGGCCAAGCCGCCGTCCTGCTCACCGCCGGCACCCTGACCGGCACGGCCCTCGCCGCTGCGGCCGGCGCCCTGGTCGCCGGCACCGCCGTGCCGTTCCTGCTCAGCCCGGCCACCATGCTCGTGCCCGCCAGCATCATGATCCTGCTCGGCGTGCTCGGCGCGGGCCTGTCCATCCGCCGCATCACCTCCGTCGACCCGCTGACCGCCCTGGGGAGCGCCCGATGAGCCTGCATCTGACCGACGTCACCCTCACCTTCCCCGACGGCGACACCCGGCTCACCGCCCTCGACCACGTCAGCCTCGACGTGCCACGGGGCGACCTCACCGCCGTCGTGGGCCCATCCGGCTCCGGCAAGTCCAGCCTGCTCGCCGTCGCCGCCACCCTCATCGCCCCGGACAGCGGCACCGTCACCATCGACGGCACCACCGTCACCGGCCTCAGCCGCGGCGACCAGGCCACGCTGCGCCGCCGTCACATCGGCATCGTCTTCCAGCAGCCCAACCTGCTGCCCTCACTCACCGCCGCCGAACAGCTGCAGGTCATGGCCGAGATCGACGGCCGCCGGACCGCTACCGCACGTCGGCGCGCCCTGGAGTTGCTCGACGCCGTGGGCATGGCCGCTCACCACGATCGCCGTCCGCACCAGCTCTCCGGCGGCCAGCGCCAGCGCGTCAACATCGCCCGCGCCCTCATGAACGACCCCACCGTCCTGCTGATCGACGAACCCACCAGCGCCCTCGATCAGGAACGGGGCGCCGCGATCATCGACCTGATCACCCGGCTCACCCACCAGCGAGCCACCGCTACCGTCCTGGTCACGCACGACCGCACCCACCTCGCCGCCGCCGACCAGATCACCGAGGTCCACGACGGCCGCCTCCGTGCCGTCCAAGGACAGTCATGAGGGGCACCGACCTGGCCTGCCGTGGATGATCGTGTCCACTGCCGGCACCTGGGCCGGGGACACCACCCCGGCACATCGCATGCGTGGTGTGCAGATCAGTCGAGGCCGAGACCGCGGCGACCGATCTTGTTGAGGTCCTCGATGCGGAAGCGGTTGGGCCAGTGCCGCTCGTAGTGCTCGGCCGGGAAGTCGCTCGGGCTCGACCCGGTACGGAACGCCTCTCGTACCGTCGCCGCGTACTGCTCGTTCCGCGGGCACCAGGGCGCGGCGGGGATGTACATGACGTTGCCCCAGCCCTTCTGGTTCTCTACGGGGGCCACGCTGTGGATCATGTCGCAGTGCCACCAGACGGAGTCGCCGGCCTTGACGTCGGGGATGCCGGCGAGGGCCTTCATGAGCGGGGCATGCCACTTGTGGCCGGCCGGGAACACCTGGTTGACGGTGACGCCGCACATGTCGTCGTCGGGCACGTCGCTCAGCAGCGGGCGCAGCATCAGGTAGGCCATCGCCTCGGGGATGGGCACGGTGTGCAGGACGCCCTGGTCGTGATCCATGTCGGAGAGGGCGGTCCAGCCCTGGAAGGTGCGGAAGGCCGAGCACATGGTCGAGCCGGGGTACTGCGGTCCGGCGGTGCGGTAGGCCGCGTCCCACGGGTCGTACTGCTCGACGCTGCCGTCGAACAGGTGCCGGAACGCCTTCTGGTAGGCCTGGGTCATCCACAGGTCGAGGGTGCCGGGGTCGAGGTGGGTGCCGAGGCCGGCGGAGTCGGCGCCCTCGGGGCGGCGGCGGATGCGATCGGGGTAGAGCGAGTCGCGGTGGGGGTCGAACCACTGCACGCCGTCGGACTCGTGCTTCCATTGGCCGTTGAGGAACGCCTGGACGGTGGCCATGCGCTCGCTCTGCCGGGCCTGCATCTGCGCGGGCGACCAGTAGATCGGGTAGATCTCGGGCTTGGAGCCGACGCTGCCGAAGAAGTCGTCGCCGGGGCCGCGGTAGTTCTGGAAGAAGCTGTTGCTCTCGACGTAGTCGACGATGTCCCGGTCCCAGGCCAGGGCCTGATCGCGGTCGAAGTGGCCGCGCACGACCAGGCAGCCGCGGCGGCGCACCAGGGCGACCTGCTCCTTTGGCACGGTGCCGGCGGCGATGTCGGTGTACTCGATGACCGGCCAGATCGCCTCGCCCCGGCGGCGGGCCGAGGAGATGTCGTCGACCGCGGCCTGGACGCGCTGTTCGACGACCGCGAAGACCTCCTCGACCGTCCGGCCGGAGGCGGCGATCCGCTCCCGCAGTGCCTTCTTGATCTCGCGGGTCGCAGCCTTGAGGTCGGTCGGTGTCTCCTCCCAGTGCGGCAGCGCGGCAGTCGTCGACACGGCAGCTCCTTTCAAGTCAGCCTCACTTACTTGAACGGACTGTAGGCGCTCTCCTCGATTCAAGGCAAGGGCCCTGACTAGAATCGGGGCGTGGAAGCCGCCAAGCCGTCAGTGGATCTGGTCCGGTCGCTGACCGACGAGCACGTCCTGCGGGCGCTGATGCACCACCGCCGCCTCACGCGAGCCGAACTCGCCGTCGAGATCGGCATCTCCAAACCGACCGCCGGCGAGAGCGTGCGCCGGCTGACCGAGCGCGGCCTGGTGGCCGACACCGGGGAACGCACGCCGGGCGGGCGCGGCCGTGGCCGGGTGGGTTCGTACTACGCGCTGTCACCGACGGTGGGGGTGGCGTTGGCGGTCACCATCGCCCCGGAGGGCGTGGTGACGGAGTGCGTGGACGTCTACGGCGACACCGTGGCCCGCGCGGTCCATCCGATCGACCGGCCTGCCCGTCCGAGCCAGGTCTCGTCGGCGTTGCGGGCCGCGGCCGCGCAAGCCGGCGCCGCCGCCGGGCGGCCGGCCCGCCTGGCCGTCGTCGGCGCGGCCGACCCGGTGGACCGCGCCACCGGCCGGCTCGTGCAACTGCCGGACGCACCCTTCCTGATCGGCGAGCTGGACCCGGTCGCCGTCCTCGAGCCCTACGCCGACGGACCGGTCGTGGTCGACAACGACGTGAACTGGGCGGCCCTGGCGGAGCGCGACAGTGTCGGCGCCGAGCAGCTACACGACTTCGCCTACCTCTATCTGGGCGAGGGCCTCGGATGTGCGATCGTCAACGACGGCCGGGTCCGGCGTGGGCGCACCGGCCTGACCGGCGAGATCGCCCATGTCGTGACCGCCGGGCCAGGCGGCCGGGCGGTCCGGTTCATCGAGCTGTTCGAAGAGCTGGGTCTGCGCCGCGACGGATCCACGGCGATCGACACCGGGCGGCTGCTCGACAGCTCGGCAGCCACGCACGCGGCCATCGGCACGGCCGTCAGCGGTGTCGTCGCCGCCGTGGTCGCCCTCGCCGACCCGCAGGAGGTCGTCGTCGGCGGCTCGTGGGGCCCGGCGCTGGTCGAGAACATTCGCGCGGCGACGGAATTGATGCCGCGCCAGGTTTCCGTCCGATCTGCCGGGCTGACCGGCGAGCCGGTCCTGGCCGGAGTGCGAGCGGAGGCTGTGCGGCGCTTGCGGTCATCGGTCACCGCCAGCTGACGCCGCCCCAGGCAGGAACTGATGGCAGGGCCACATCCGCTAGAGCGTCCTAGGAGGATAGGTTCTTCCGGTCTGGGCGCGGACCCTCGCGTACCGCCAGGCATGCCTTCAGTAGCCGACGACACCGGACTACCTCGCGCGGCCGGCGCGGACTTCACTTCCGAGGGCCAGACCGGGACGATCACGCCGAAGAACTCAGGCGCCGAGCCGACGAACTAGACAGGTCCTCCCCACGCTGACCTTCGCCGGCACACGGTGTCGATCGCGTGTACGCCGATCCGGCTACGCCGGGGTGGCTGCCGGACTTTCCTCGGCCGGGAGGCTGTCCATGAAGGAGCTGACCGAGAAGACCGCGTTGCCGGCCCCGGGCGGGCCGTAGCCCGGCGGGCTGGACAGCCCGTTCGCTTCCATCGTCGCCCGGTAGACCTCCAGCAGGCGGATGTGGTACTCCAGCGGGGCGCCCTGCGGGTTGGTGCGGCCCAGCGGCGTCGTCGGCTCCGGGCACCACGTGGTGAACCGCGGGGTGATACCGCGGGACATGAAATACTCCAGGCCCTCGGCGGTCGAATCGATCGCCTCATCGACCGTCGCGAACCCATACGGCGCGGCCATCTCCACCCCGGCGACGAAGTTCGGAATCACGTTGCGCGGCCCGAAGACGTCGGCGGAGTCGAGGATCCGGCGATGCCACTCCTCGCGTCCCACGTACCGCTCCTTGCCCGGGCAGTACAGCTCGAAGAGCCGCTTGTCCCACACCTCGTAGTTCGGGTGGTAGATGCGAATGCCGTAGTCGTGGAAGCGCTGCACATCGGCCTTCGGTAGCGCCTGGGCGACGACCTTGCCGATCCACCGGCCCGGGAACCGCTCCTCGATGGCCTTGGCGTAGCGGCCGTAGAAGTCCGCCTCGGCCAGCCCGTCGACCTTCGAGGTCACGCTGCCGCCGGTGAGGGTGTACGCGCGCGAGGCCCCGGCCGTGTCGTACCGGTCGATGATCTCCATCGCCTCCAGCACCTCGTCGACCGGCTTGACCCCGGTGTACGGCCGGCCGGCCGCCTTGTGCTGGCGCCAGTTGTGGTTGATGTCGCAGTACTGGCACTCCTCCTTGGCGCCGAAGTACTGACACACCCGGAACACGGTCAGGTAGACCAGGTAACCCCATTGAATCGTCGGCGCGACCTCCATGACCGACTTGCCGTTGGCGAGGCGGTGCCGGTAGTACTCCGGCATCGGTGGCAGACCGACGTACGCGATCGGCCGGTCGTCCAGGAACAGCTGCAGGGCGCCGCTCCCGTCGTCCTTCACCCGGTACGGCGAGTCGGGATTGACGCGCACCGACACGACGGTGCGCCGCAGCCCGTACGGGCCGCCGGTGAGCACGATCTCCTCCGGTGGCCGGCGCAGAGCCGCCGTGCCCAGCTCCGGCAGGGTCCGGTGGTCGAAGGAGAAGATGAAGTACGACTTGGGCTTGACGTCGCCGGTCTCGTTGTCGGTCAGCGCCGAGTCGTCGAAGGCCATGCCGCCACGCAGCAGGTCCTCCTTGATGACCGCCTCCGGCGGGATGTGCGGGAACCGCCCCATCAGGTCCTCGATGAGATCCGTGCGGGTCTGCATGCGCGCTCCCCCAGTCCGTCGTGACGACGCCGCCGCGAACGGCATCAACCAGGTCAGCGGCCGCGAGCGTCGTTGTGCTCCGCCGACGCTACCTGGTCCCACTCGGCGAGTGAGGGTGACCTCCGCCGCTCACCGACAGACCGTCTCCGGGTGCCGCCTGTCGGCCTGGCGGCGGGAACCGAGGGCGAAGGCTACGCCGCCCACTGCGGCCGCCACGCCGCAGAGGAGCAGCGTGCTCCGATAGCCGACGTGCTCCACTGCCACGCCGGTCAGGATCCCGGAGACCAGGAGGCCGGCCGTGGACGCGTTGGCGAAGAGCGTGGTAGCGCGGCCGGTCGCCGGGGCGAGGAGGTCCTGGAAGTAGCGGATGCCGGCGGCGCCGACGATCGCAATTCCCACGCCACGGAGGACCTGCCCGATCACGAGCATCAGCAGGTCCGACGACACGACCGTCAGGGCGTAGTAGCAGACGAAGAAGCCGAAGCCGCTGAGGATCACGGCACGCTGGCTGAACCGGGCGGGCACGACTGCCAGCCCCAGCGTGGCCACCACCTCGACCGCGGCGCACACGCTGAAGAGCAGACCGACGGACGCGGGTTGCTGATGCAGGGCACGCGTGACGAACAACGGCAGTGCCACACCGCCTGCGAACATCGCGGTGAAGAACAGGGTGACGCCCATGGTGAGCAGGACAGGGGTACCGCCCGGCGACGCGCCCGCTGCCACGACCGGCCCGGGCCGCGGCACGACGAGAACGGTCAGCGCCGAAGCGAGGAACACCCCGGCAGCCGTCCACATCAGCCAGGAATAACCGCCCTGCGACAACACGAGCGCCCCCAGTAGCGGCCCGCCGGCCCACGCCAGGGACCAGGCCGAGCGCAGCAGCGGCGCGGAACGCTGCCCGGCGGCACCCTCGCCCAGCACGGAGCGGGCCAGGGCGAACAACTGCGGAAAGGCGGCCCCCAGCGCCCCGAGCATTGTCGCCGCCATCAGGAGCAGCACCGGGAAGCTCGAAACCCGCGGCAGCAGCAGATAGCCCGCCGAGCCCACCAGGATCACGCCGATCGCGTACGTGCGCGCGGGCCGGCGGTCGAACAGCCGGCCCAGCCACCAGCCGGTCGTGATGCCGCCGATCGCGAACACCGAGGCCCACTCGCCGATCTGCAGCGGCGTCAGTCCCGCCACATCGGCGCCGAAGAGCACGATGTAGGAGTTGACCATCGAGTCCGCGATGCCGAGCAGGAGGACGGCGGCGAAGAGCGCGACAGTCGGCACATGATCTTCGTACCGGTCGGACTCTTCCGGCGACATCGATTAACTCACGGCGGCGGCGGTCGTCCCCGCGAGCCTGCCGTCGCTGCAGCTCCTAGGCGCCCCACTCCCTGCGCACCGGAGGTGGTGGCGGCTCCTCGTGTGGGGGATCTGTGTCCACGGTCTCGACCAGGTCCTTGGCCGGCGTGACTCGGGCGGGTAGCTCGCCGAACCTGACGTGCCGCAGGCGGGCGAACTCTTCGTCCGTTGACCGTTCGGTGTGTCCCAGATCCTCAGCCATCGCCGATCTCCCTCGTCGGGTTCCATTGTTCCTCGCTGAGGCGATCTTGGCGCTGGTGGCGGCCCGTCGAGGTCGCGGCGTTATCGCCCGGACGAACACACGAAGGACACGACTGCCTTTACCGGTTCCCCGAGCCCGCTCGCAGGGAAAAAGATCATGACCCGCATATGTACTACCGTACGTATCATGCGTACGATCGTACGCATGACGAATGCAGTGAGGGCAGGGTCGAGGACGGCATCAGGTGAATGAGCCCGCCGATGCCGCCGCGGTGTCCGTTCCGCGGCGGTCACGCAGGCATGATCCCGGCCGGCGCGACCGACTGGTCGATGCCGCCCTGACCGTGATCGCCGCGCACGGTGTGGCCGGTACGACACACCGGGAGATCGCCCGCATCGCGGACGTGCCCCTGGGCTCGATGACCTACCACTTCGCGAGCCTCGACGAGATTCTCTTCGAAGCCTTCACCCGGCATGCCGAATCGGTTGCCGCAGTTTTCGATCAACGGCTGGCTGCGGCCACCGATCGCGACGAGGCGATCGAAGCGGTCATCACCCTGGTGAGCGAGGACGTGTTCGGCTCACCTCGCGACCTTGTGCTCACCGTGGAGCTGTACGCAGCGGCGGCACGCAATCCGGCCCTGCGCACCGTCACACAGGCATGGATGGAACGTAGTCGCCAGGCCCTGGAACTCCACTTCGACCCGGCCACCGCTCGCGAGGTCGACGCCCTCATCGAGGGTCTGACCCTGCACAACTGCCTGTCGACGCACCCCATGAACGCCCAGCAGATCCGCCACGCCGTCGAGCGCTACCTGCGCTGAACTGTCGGCGCCTCAGCTTCTTCGCCTCGCCCGATCCGACCCGTTCCGGAGTTTCACCGTGTCCATTTCCACCACGGCCGCGCCCGCCCGGCAGACACGCCAGGCCCGCGCCGCCGTCGCCGCGTTGTTCCTCACCAACGGCGCCGTGTTCTTCAACATCGTGCCGCGCTACCCGCAGATCAAGGCCGACCTCGGCATCAGCAACGCCGTGCTCGGCACCGCGATCGCCGGCTACTCGATCGGCGCGCTGGTGGCCGGGCTGCTCGCCGGTGCCGCCATTCGCCGGTTCCGGTCGGCTCGCGTGGCGGCGTTCGGCATCGTCGTCACCACCATCGCAACGCTGGCCATCCCGGTCGCGCCGCACTGGGCCGCGTTCGGCGGCGTGTTGTTCGTCGTTGGCGCCCTGGATGCTGTCGTCGACGTCGCACAGAACGCCCACGGCCTGCGCGTGCAGCGTCTCTACGGCCGGTCCATCCTCAACTCGCTGCACGGTGTGTGGAGCATCGGCGCCGTCATCGGCGGCCTGATGGGCTCGGCCGCCGCCGGCCTCGACATTCCCCTTGCTGTCCACCTGGGCATCTCGGCAGCGACGTGGAGCGTTGTCGCGCTGGTTGCGTACCGGTTCCTGCTGCCGGGTCCTGAGGACGCCGAACGTGAAGCCGAGGCCCAGGACCTCGCCGCTGCGGATGGCCACCCGGGCGCCCCGCCGGCCCGGCACGGTGGTTGGCGCTCGTGGGGTGGGCCCGCCGTGCGGATGCTCGCCGCGTTGAGCGCGCTGGCCGCATTCGGCGCTCTGGTCGAGGACTCCGGCGCCTCGTGGGGCGCGCTCTATCTGACCAGCCTGCACGCCAGCGCGGCCGTCGCCGGCTTGGCCGTCGTGGTCTTTCAGGTCGCGATGACGATCGGTCGCCTGGCGGGCGATCGGGTCGTTGATCGTTTCGGGCAGCGTACGGTCGCGCGCGCCGGGGCTGCGTTCGCCGCTGTCGGTATGGGTGCGGCTCTGGCCGTGCCGTCGGTGGGTACCGCGTTGGCCGGGTTCGCCTTCGCCGGGCTCGGGTTCGCCACCCTCGTGCCCGCCGCCATGCACGCCGCTGACGAACTTCCGGGGATTCCCCGCGGGACCGGCCTGACCATCGTCAGCTGGCTGCTGCGCGTCGGGTTCCTGCTGTCCCCACCGCTGGTGGGGTTCGTCGCCGACCTCGCCAGCCTGCGCGTCGGTCTGCTCACCGTGGTGGTGGCCGGCACCGCAACCTTCGTCCTCGCCCGTGTCTTCGCCAACCGATCCGCATGAAACCGATGGTGATCCGGATGCACCGCGTTCGGGCCCTCGCACCGGTCTCTCCCACCATGACGAACAACAACGCGACCGGTCACGCAGCGCGCAACCGGCCTCGTCGATCTACCTCTCAGGTCGAAGTGGCTATCGCCGCATGGCGGGCCGCTTCCGATGGGTCCACGCGCGCAACGCCCATTCGACGGGGCCGTAGCGGAACTGCCGCATCCACCATGAGCTGGCCGCCAGCTGCACCACAAAGATCGTCAGTACGATGAGCAGCGTCTGCGCCGGCGAGGCGTGGCCGGCCAGGCCCAGCCCGACGCCGGTGAAGACGAGCACGCAGATGAGCGACTGGCCCAGGTAGTTCGTCAGCGCCATGCGTCCCGCGGGCGCCAGCGCGTCCGCCACGCGCGGCCGCCGTGTGAACAGGCGCAGCAGGGTCGCGGCGTAGGCCGCCGCGAGGAACGGCGCGGTGACGATGCTGACCATCAGGCCGGTCATGCTCGCCGTGCCGCCACCGATCGCGAACACCGTGGCGCCGGCCAGACCAACCGGATAGCCGACCCGCTCGCATCGGCGCAGAAGGTTCTCGTGGGTGTGCACGGCGGCGAGCATCCGGTGCTTGCCGGCGGCGAGACCGACGAGGAACGCGGCGAAGGCCAGCGGTCCTTGCACGGCAAGTGCGCCGAGCATTGCCGGCAACGAGCGCAGGTGCTCCAGGACGACGTCGCCGAGCCCGCCGCGCAGGGCCTCCGTGGAACGCGCACCGGCGGTCAGCGCGGCGGCCTCGTCCGGGACCACCACGGCACCGAGAACCGCGGCCACACCGACCACGAACGCGATCACGCCCACAATGATCACCGCTGTGAACAGGGCGGTGCGCGGCTCGATCCGCCGGACGGCGAGCAGCACGAGACCGAGCAACGCGTACGTGGTGAGGATGTCGCCGTGGAACAGCAGCACCGCGTGCAGCGCCCCGAGCACGAACAGCCCGGACAGCCGGCGCAGGAACGACCGGGCGAAGGGCGCCCCACGACGGGCCGCCGAGTCGAGTTGCAGGGTGAAGCTGTAGCCGAACAGGAATGAGAACAGCAGGTACGCCTTCATCGCGAACAGCAGTTCCACGGCACCTGTGAGCAGCCGGTCGAGCGCGCCGTACGCCGGGTCGTCGACGAGTTGGAACTCGTATCCGGAGCTGAAGTACCACACGTTGACCAGCAGGATGAGCAGCAGTGCACTCCCGCGCAACGCGTCCACGACGTTGATCCGGGCGTCGTCATTGTTCTCAGCGGACACACCCAGGGCATGGCCCTGCCGGTCAGGTCGGAGCACGCTCATGGCATCGAACCTCCCGGGTCGTGGCTCACCCTGAGCGGCTTCGGACGAACGATATCAGTCATGCCGTACAGCGTATGAGTGCACTAGGGCCAGCGGTAGTGGGGCTATCCCCCGTATTCGTCCTCCGGGTACCGTGACTGCACTAGTGCACGGGAGGCTGCTGTGGAGGAACCGCCGTACCGCCGGATCGCCGCCGATCTCGCGGACCGGATCGCGTCCGGCGAGCTCGCACCCGGGGCGAGGATCCCGTCGACCCGGCAGCTCATGGCCGAGTACGGGGTCGCGATGGCGACCGCGACGAAGGTCCTGGCAACCCTGCGCGAGCGGGGTCTCGTCGAGCCCGTGCGGGGCGTCGGCACCGTGGTCGCCGCGGCCGGGGTGGGTAGAGCACCCATCCCCGACCGCGAACAGGTGGTCGCCACCGCCGTGGCCATCGCCGACGCCGAGGGGCTGCACGGCCTGTCGATGCGCCGGCTCGCCGGTCAGCTCCGCATTCCGACGATGGCCGTCTACCGGTACGTGGCCGACCGGGAAGAGCTGGTGCTCTTCATGATCGACAAGGTCATGGGCGACAACCCGCCCCCGGCCCTCACCCCCGACCGCGACGGCTGGCGGGCCAGCCTCGAGGCCATCGCCCAGCTGCATTGGGCGATGTACCGTCGGCACACCTGGCTGGCCCAGGCGGTCTCCTTCACCCGGCCGCTGCCGGCCCCGCACGCCATGGCCCACACCGAGTGGATGATGCGGGCCGTGAACGGGCGCGGCCTCGACCTGAACGCACAGTTCACGGCGGCGGTGACGGTGGCCAACTATGTGCGCGGTACGGCGGTGAACCGGGCCGAGGAGGCGCAGGCCGAGCAGGACAGCGGCCTGACCGACACCCAGTGGATGGCGGCCCAGGAAGAACGGATCGGCGCGGTCCTGGCCGACGGGCGGCTGCCGTTGATGGCCCGCTTCATCGCGGCCGACGACGGGCTCTGGAACCTGGACATGCTCTTCGAGTTCGGCCTCCAGCGCCTCCTCGACGGCCTCGCCCCGCTCCTGCGATGAGGGTCCGCTGGGGAGATGACGGCGTCGGGCGTCGATGGGCCCCCGAACATCCAGGAACGTGTCACCGTTCTGACCCAGCGTGACGTCGACCTGGTGGGCCAGCTGGCCCGACGGGCGAGACCACGATGGCACCAACTCTGCACGAACGTGCCAGAGGTCGTACTGGCAACCCTGGGGGAGGCATTCAAGGACAACCAGGCGCTCAGCGCCGCCGTTGGAGTCAGCGCCGACGAGGTCTCCCTGGCCGTTGCCGAACCCGCCCTCGCCCAGCTCGTCGCCGCGATCGACCTGACCGAACTCACCAGCGGCCGGTAGCGGCAAGCGATTTCTGCTCAGCGCTAACGGTCAGTAACGCGTTGCGGCCGACCCAGATGGGTCCTTCTGTGCGCGGCGGTGATTCATCACGTGAGGGTGACCTGCCGGCTGGACGCCGCTGGCGGTCCACGCGATGCACGTCGGCCGTCACCGAGCACGACGAGGCGGTGCGGACCGGTCGCGCCGCACCGCCTCGTGTGTGTCCCGATTTCGTCAGCGCAGTGCGGATGCCTCCGGGAGGCCGTCGTCGGACCATCGCGCGGTGATCACCGCGGTGAAGCTCGCCGGGTTGCCGGCGACCCAGCTCTCCTGGGCCAGTGCCCGGCCAGTCGTGGGATCGACGATCAGGCGGGTCTGCGCCTTGCCGAAGTCGCCCTGGCGGCTCACCGCCACGGCCACGCCGGGCCGGCCCAGCCGGTCGGCCACCCGGCCCAACGACGTCACCCCGGGCATCGCCGCGAGCATCCGGTACGCCGCCGCGCGCACCTGCGGGGACACCGGCAGGTCGAGGACGATGGCGGCGCCGGAGTTGAACAGGAACTCGTCGCGTTGCTCGACGCCGCCGGTGTCGGCGTACCAGGTGAGCAGCTTCTCCGTGAGCTTCGCGGGGTCGGTCGGCAGTGCGGCCAGTTCGCGCGCGGACCTGGGCGACCCGGCGAGCAGGAAGTTGTTGTCCGCGGTGTGGCCCCGCATCGGCCGGGAGGTCCACGAACCGTCAGCGGATCGGACGTAGCCGACCGAGGGCAGGCCCGGTACGGCAGCCAGCCACAACTCGTCCTGCACGCGCCGGGCGCCGTCGCCGTGCTCGGTCCGCACCACCCAGTAGCGGCCGGCAGTGACAGGCGCGGACTCGCTGCGTTCGGCAGCGACCAGCAGCAGGCTGCCGGCGCCGGTGGGCACGTCGACCGGGACGGGCGAGGACGTCGCCGGCTGCACCACGGGCGCCCCGGGCCCGGACGTGTTGTTCAGCAGGATGGCGCCGGTCGCGGCGAGCGCCACGGCAGGCAGCGCGCCCGCCAGCACGAGCCGGCGCACCGGCCGTCGGGCGACACGGGTGGCCGATTCCCGCCGGGGATACGCCATGATCAGGGCAGGATCGGCGGGCCGCTCGGACGGGTCGAGGCTGCGCGGGCGAGCGTCGGCCAGCGCCGCCAGGGTGTCGCGGTGACTCATCGGGCATACTCCTGTTCTGGGCTGCGGGCGGGGCGGTGACGGTCGACCGTTACGGCGTCGGACATGGCCTGCTCCAGGCGTTTGCGCGCTCGGTGCAGGCGCACGAAGAATGTGGCGGTCGAGCAGCCGAGGACGCGGGCGGCGTCCTTGGCGGACAGGCCCTGCCACGCCGTCAGCGTCAGCACCTCGCGGTCGTCCTCACTCAGACCCGCGAGCGCGGCCAGCATCGCCGCACGTTCGGCGACGCTGTCGGCGATGTCGGCGTCCGTTTCCACGACCCACGCGCGCAGCTCGGCGGCGAGGCTCGCCTGGCGGATGTCATCGCGGAAGCGTTCGCGGGTCACGTTGCGGGCCACGCCCAGCAGCCACGGAAGCGGTCGGGCGGGTACGTCGTCCAACCTGCGCCAGGCCACCAGGAAGGTGTCCCCGACCACGTCGTCGGCGAGCTTGCGTCCCGCCCGGCTCACCGCGTACGCGTACACCTGGTGGTAGTGCGCGTGGTAGAGGGCGGTGAACCGCTCGTTTGGTTCGGCATGCGCCACTGGCTCCTTCTCCTTCGCCGTGAAGGTGTCTCGTCGCCAGGTAGTGCGCCCCGGGAGCCGATTCTTACGTCACCTGGGGACCAGTGTCGAGGAGAGCGCGTCATCCCCAAGAGGTGGCGCTGGCGATGACCGCGTGCGTGGTGAGGGCCCGGAAGGTGGCTGCAGATCCGGGCCCTCACCGTTGCGAGCGTGGGGCGGCCCGTCAGCCCAGCCGGACGAAGGCGTCGGCCCACGACGTGTGGTTGAAGCCGTTGCCGGAGTCGGCGGCGCGCACGATCAGGCGCAGCAGCCGGGCCCCTCGGACGTCGACGTCCACGGGTTCGGGTCCGGTGGCCGCCCGGAGCACGCCGGTCGTGTGGACGAGTCGGTCGTCGGCCCACACCTCGGCGATCGTGTTGCCCCGCGAGCTCTGCCGCGCGCTGAAGTCATCGATGCCCACGAGCGCGGTGAACCGGGCCACCCGGGCGCCGAGGTGGTAGCTGACTTCGGAGTAGGAGTGGACACCGAGGCCCTTGGCGTGGACGGTGCCGCCGAAGGAGATCGGGGTGCCGTCCCCGGCGGCCTGCTTGCCGTTGCTGGTGTCCAGCTCCATCGGGCCCCAGCCGTTGACCGCGCTGATCCAGGGCAGATCGCTGAGGTACGAGTCGCTGGTCGGCGGAGGTGGCGGCGGCGTGAGGCGGCGCTCGGCGCGGAAGGTGAGCGGCGCGTCGCGGGCGACGGCGTAACCCGACACGGTCAGCCGCCATTGATCCGTCGTGGTCTCCTCGGGCACCTGCACTCGCCAGGTGGTGCTCACCCGGGCGCCGGGCGCGAGGCGTCCGAGCCCCCGGCTGGTCGCCGGCTCGACCGTCCAATCTGCGGGTGCGGAGAGCACCAGCCGAGCGCCGGTCCAGGGCACCGCCGAACCGTTCGCGAGCGTGGCGGTGAGCTCGTAGGTGACGCCCGGGAGCAGCAGGTCCGGGGTGTCGAGTTCGACGCCGTAGCCTTCCCGCGTGACCTCGTCGACCCAGGACCGCCTCAGGAGGCCGACCAGCCGGTTCACGACCTCGGGGTGGGCGGCGGCCAGATCGGTCGTCTCGCCGAGGTCACGGTCCAGGTCGTAGAGCTCGACCTGCCACTGGTCGTCCGGGACGGTCCGGTCCTCCCCCGGCGCCCACCGGATCGCCTTCCAGTTGCCCTCGCGTACCGCCTCGGCCGCTCGCTGCAACCGGCCGCCGTCGACAGCGCGGGCCCGCTTCGTGTTGCCGTTGTCGAGGCGCCAGAAGTAGAGGTACGGCTGCGCGGCGGCCGCGGTCGGCCGCGGCTCGAGCAGCGGGCTGAACGACCGGCCGTCGATGTCGCGCGGTCCGGCGACGCCGGCCAGGTCGGCCAGGGTGGGGAGCAGGTCGGACTGCTGCGTGATCCGGTCGGTCACGCCGGGCTGGATCCGGCCCGGGGCCCATGCGATCAATGGGACGCGGACGCCACCCTCGTACAGGTTGCGCTTGTAGCCGGTGAGGGGGCCGTTCGCGTCGAACCGGTCCGGGTCGAAGCCACCCTCCTCGTGAGGGCCGTTGTCGCTGGTGAACAGGACCACCGTGGACTCGAGCAGTCCCTGCGCGGCGAGTTCGTCGACCAGCGCGCCGACGTACGTGTCGACCCGGGTGACCTGGGCGGCGTGGCCCCGGTCCGCCGAGGGCCAGTCCTCGGCGGCGTACGGTTCCTGGCTGGGGACGTCGCTCGGGGCGTGGGGAAGGTTCGGGGTGACCACGAGCAGGAACGGCTCGGAGCGGTGGGCCCGGATGAAGTCGAGTGCCCGGTCCTGGAAGAGGTCGGGGGCGAAGGTGTTCGTGTGGGATCCGGCGTTCTCCGGCAGTTCGAGGCGCTCCCCGTTCTGCCAGAGGTACGACGGGTAGTAGTCGTGTGCGTGCCCGTGCGTGATGTAGCCCAGGAACTCGTCGAACCCTCTGGCGTTGGGGTGGCTCGGCTGGTCGCCGCGCTCGGGACCGAAGCCCCACTTGCCGAACAGGCCCGTCCGGTAGCCCCGGGCGCGCAGCACCTCGGCGAACGTGGTGTCGCCGTCGTCGAAGGCGATCGCGTCGGGGTCGCCCGCGGGGTTGTTGCGCACCGGCCCGTGACCTGCGTGCAGGCCGGTCAGCAGTGCGGAGCGGGAGGGCGCGCAGACGGCCGCGGCGGAGTACGCGTCCGTGAAGCGCAGCCCCTCGGCAGCGAGCCGGTCCAGGCGCGGTGTCGCGATGGTGCGCTGCCCGTAGGCGCCGAGCTCGCCGTATCCCAGGTCGTCGGCGAGCACGAGCACGATGTTCGGCCGGGGCCGGCCGGTGGTCGTCGGATCGGCGGTCGCGACGGACGGGAGGGCGGCGGCTCCGATGCCGGCGGCGGCACCGGCCAGGAGCTGTCGACGAGTGATCATGAAATGGCCTCCGAGAGGGAAGGAAACGCAGACAGGTTCAGGCGCAGCGGAAACCGACATTGGAGGCTGCGGAGTCGGGGGTGTTCCCGGAGCGGGCCGCGACCCGGTACCGGTAGCAGTAGGAGTCGTGGCACAGGAAGGACCCGCCGCGCATCACGCGCCGGCCCGCGGCGTCCGGTTCCTCCGGCCCGTGGGGGTCGACGACGGGGGTGCCGGCGCGCAGGGCGTAGGTGTCGGCGGCGAACCAGTCCGCGCACCACTCCCACACGTTGCCGACCATGTTGAAGAGGCCGTAGCCGTTGGGGGCGTACTGCTTGACGGGTGCGGTGCCGATGAAGCCGTCTTCGGCGGTGTTGAGGCGGGGGAACTCGCCCTGCCAGATGTTGCAGTTCCACCGACCGCGCGGGAGCAGTTCGTCGCCCCAGGGGAACCGCGCCCCCTCGAGACCGCCCCGGGCGGCGTACTCCCACTCGGCTTCGGTCGGCAGGCGCTTGCCCGCCCAGGCGGCGTACGCGCGGGCGTCGTTCCAGGTCACCTGGACCACCGGATGATTCTGCAGGTCCGTGATCGAGGAGGCCGGCCCGTAGGGATGGCGCCAGTCGGCGCCGCGGACCACGAGCCACCAGGGGGTACCGCCAGCCGCCCCGAGGATGTCGGGACGTTCCGCCTTCAGCTGGAGGTGGAAGACTGCGGAGACGCCGAGCGCCTCGGCCTCGGTGACGTAGCCGGTGGCCTTGACGAAGGTCGCGAAGGCGGCGTTGGTGACCGTCGTGGCGTCGATCGTGAAGGCGCTGAGGGTGACCTCGTGCACCGGCCCTTCCCCGTCACCGGGGTAGCCCTCACCGAACGCGTCGCCCATGCTGAAGCGTCCGCCGGGGAGGCTGACCTGGCCGCGCGTGGAGCGCGGCCGACCAGCCTCCCGGACGACCGGGTCCGGCTGCCGGGGCCGGCGGCCGATCTGGAGCAGCCCGCCGGGCGTCGTGGTCTCGGGCGGGCCACCAGGGGCGCAACAGCTCGGCGCGGTGGTGTGGTGATGCACGGAGGTCATCAGCCAGTGACCGCCGCGGTGCCGAGCGCAGCGGCGGCGGTGGCGGCGGTCACGCCTGGTGTGAGGGGCAGCGCTGACATGGGGACGTCCTCAGGTGAGTGGGCGGTCGGTCAGGCTCGGCGGGCGGTCAGGCCGTCGAGGGTGATGGTGCCGCTGTCGAGGCGAACGCTTGCGGCGTAGCGGTACTGGGCGCGTACGGCGGGGTCGCTGAAGTCGATCGCGCCGCCGGTGTCGGCGGTGAACAGGAACTCCCATCCGTCGCCCTGGTCGACGTACGCGGTCGCGACGTGGCCGCGCAGCACGAACGCGTACCGGGCGTTCGGGCCGGTCAGGTCGACGGTGCCGTCCAGGTTGTCCAGCGGCTCGACGCCTGCGGTGACCAGGGTGCCGTTGACGCGCAGGTCCCAGCCCGCGCGGTGCAGGCCGTTGTGGTAGCGGAACAGCAGGTAGTTGCCGGCGTCCTTGGCGAGGCCGACGAAGACGGTGTCCTGGGTGCCGGCCTCGGCGAAGGTGCCGGTGTCGAGTACGACCGCCGCCCGGTCGGAGCCCGGTGCGACGTCGGAGCGGAAGATCAGGTGGGTCATCCTGTTCGTCGTCACCGCGACCCTGCCGCCGCTGACGACGGCCGGGGCGGCGTACGCGGTGACGGGCAGGACGCTCCAGCGTTCGAGGCCGCTGTCGAACGGCTCCTCCAGCTCCGCCGTCGGGTAGTGCTCGGGGGTCGGCGGCGCGGGGAACAGGTCGCTCTCGGCGATGTGCGCCTGCAGCAGCCCCCGTAGCTGGCGGGCCTTCTGGGGGTAGCGGTCGGACAGGTCCGTGGTCTCCGCCGGGTCACGGATCAGGTGGTAGAGCTCGCTGCGCCCGTCGCGCAGGTACTGCACCAGCTTGAACTGGCCGGACCGGACGGCGGCGTGCGGGTGGGTCCGGCCGATGAAGTGGGGGTAGACCCAGAACAGTGTCTCGCGTTCCACCGTGCCGGTCCCGGTGAGCACGGGGGCGATGCTCGTGCCGTCGAATCTTCCGTCCGGGTTCCCGCCGGCGAGGTCCAGGACGGTCGGGAGCATGTCGATGGTGCTGGTGGGCGTGGCGTTCTCCTGCCCCCGGCCGACCGTGCCCGGCCAGTACGCGATCAGCGGGACCCGGATGCCGCCCTCGTAGAGGTCACCCTTGCCGCCGCGCAGCGGCTGGTTCGCATCGTCGTAGGGGCCGCCGTTGTCGGAGGTGATCAGCAGCAGTGTGTCGCGGTCCAGGCCGAGGTCTGCGAGGGTGTCGGCGATCTGGCCCACCTGCTGGTCGACGCTCTCCAGCATGGCGGCCAGTACCGGCCGGTTCGGGGCCTGGCCGGCGCCGGGCTTGGCCCGGTACTTGGCGACCAGGTCGGGTTTCCCGTCCAGTGCCGTGTGTACGGCGTAGTTGGACAGGTGGAGGAAGAACGGCTCGTGGCGGTGCCGGGTGATGAAGTCGACGGCCTCGGCCGCCAGCCGGTCGGTGAGGTGTTCGCCCGGTTCCCGGGCGGGCAGGTCCGGCATGAAGAAGTACGGATGGAAGTAGTCGCCGTCGGCGATGTACTTCTGTTCGGAGGCGATCACCTCGTCGAACCCGTGGGCGTAGGGGTTGCCCGGCCGCTCGTCGTACGGCCCGCTGTAGGTCTCGGTGAGGTGCCATTTGCCGATCAGCCCTGTGGTGTAGCCGAAGGGACGCAGGACGTCGGGCAGGGTCGGGATGTCCGGTGACAGGTACTTGTCGCTCGCCGCGGGCTCCCCGCGGAGGAAGTCCGTGATCCCCGTGTGCACCGGATAGAGGCCGGTCACCAGCGCGGCGCGGGTCGGTGAGCAGACCGGCGCGGCGGCGTAGGCGCTGGTGAAACGGATGCCCTCCCGGGCCAGCCGGTCGATTCGCGGCGTCTCGTTGAACGTGTTGCCGTAGCTGCCGAGCTCGTCCCAGCCGAGATCGTCGATGGAGATGAACACCACGTTCGGTGGCCGGTGGCGCGGTGCCGGTTCCGGTGGGCCGGCCGCGATCGCCGGGTCCGGGGCCAGCCCGGCCAGGGCCGCGCCGGCGACGCCGCCGAGGAAACCTCGGCGGGAGACGGTGGTCGGGTCGAGAACGTTCATGAGCGCCTCCGATTGCGCAGGGGAAGGCCGCTGTCCCTCACGGGCGCGGGCAGGGGTGAAGGCCGGTCATCCGGCGTCGTCAGGTGCAGCGGTGGCGGGCGCTGCGACCGGCTGCCGCGCAAGGGGGCCGGGGAGCGAAAGCCGGGTTGGTTGCCTCGGTGAGTGGTGACCGGGGTGGCACCGTCGGCGCCTGGTGCCGCAGAGTTCCCCTGCCCCGGCTGCCCTCACGGGCAGGGCGGGGAGCAGGCTCAGGCCTCGTCGAAGGACGCGCGGACCGGCTCGCAGCGCGGTCAGACGTCAGGTCCACCGCGTGGACTCACAGAGGCTGCTGTCCACGAGCATGAAGTCGATCGCGCGCCGGGAGGTGAGGTTTGCATTCGGCACATTGCCTATAATGTCGATAGGGATAGTGGGGTCAAGGTGTGTCTTGAAACCTGGGATGCCGGGACGTACGCGGCGTCATGCCGGCCACAGAGCGACAGCCTTGCGGAACGGGCCGCATCGATGATCTCCGCGAACAGGCGTCGGTCTCTATTCGGCAGCCGACGCCCACACCCGGTTCGGGCACGGACGCGGCCGGCACTGGGGTGATCCCCACCCGCCGACTGTCGACGGCCCAGTCCTGGGTTCCGCCAGCGGATTGATGGAGTTGGTGCAACGATGCATGACGTGGGAACCCCGAAAACCGCTGCACCTGCTGTCTCACCGCTCGCCGGCGAACCGATCAAGCGTGCCGATGCCGAACGGCTCGCCGGCGTGCTGAAGGCCGTCGCCGATCCGGCCCGGCTGCGACTGCTCAGTCTGATCCAGTCCACTCCCGAGGGCGAGGCGTCCGTCAGTGACCTCACCGCGCCGCTCGGGCTCTCCCAGCCGACCGTGAGTCATCACCTGCGGATCCTCACCGAGGCCGGTCTGCTCGAGCGGGAGAAGCGGGGTGTCTGGGCGTACTACCGCCTGGTGCCGTCCGCGATCGCGGCGATCGCTGAGCTGTTGACCCCGCCCCGCAAGCGAGCGGGCAGGAAGACCCGCTGAGCGACGCTCTCGAAGAGCGCCCGCGCAGGTCCGGACCAGCAATGCCGTCAGCTCTGATCGCACTCGGTTGACCGCCGGCAGCGCTCCCGTCGGGGTTCGCTGGTGCTCTGAACTCCCGAGCCTCACCCTTGCGCGCATGGTGTCTGTACGTCGACCGCGAATATCACCCGGATCGGGCGAGGGCGGCCACTCGCCAGCGCTCTAGCCTCGGCTTATGGCACAGCTGCGACCGACCCCGGCCAATCCGACGCCGGACAAGCCGCAGGACCCCACCCGTCCCGGCTCGCAGGCCCGCGCCCTTCCACCGGAGCTGGGCCCGAACCCGATCGCCCTGGTCAGCGGTGCCACCTTCATGTACTCGGATCCGGTCGGAGACGTCCCGGCCGGCACCATCGGCGGGCTGGTTCACCGGGACACCCGCCTGCTCAACGAATGGGTGCTCACCATCGACGGCCTGCGCCTGCTCGAGCTGCGCTCGAGCGTGGTGGACCACTACTCGGCGCAGTTCTTCCTGACCAATCCCGCACAGCCCAATCTGCCGGCGAACAGCATCGCGGTTCGCCGGCTGCGCTACCTGGGTGAGGGGTTGCACGAGCGGATCGAACTTGTCTCCTTCGCCCCAGAACCAGTCCGGTTCGAGTTGCGTCTGGAGGTGGGCAACGACTTCGCCGACATCCTCGAGATGAAGACCGCCATCCGCGACCGCTCGGAGCAGATCCAGCGCGGCCATTCGCCGGACGGCTCCCTGTTGCTCTTCCACTACGAGCAGGACGGGTTCACGGCGCAGACGTCGATCCGGTCGACCCCTTCACCGGAGCGGCTGGAGGGCGACCACCTCGTCTGGGGGATCGAGCTCGCTCCGCGCGGGGTCTGGCGGGTCGAGTTCAACGTGCCGGTCCCACCCGGGTTCGGCGTGACCGAGGCGGTCCGGGGCGACATCGCCGACATTTTCCATCATCGTGTGGAGGATCCGGCGGCCCGGTGGTTGGCCGGCGCGGCCCAGCTGAGCAGCGACAACCAGGTGTTGGAGCGGGCCATCGCGCAGACCCGCGCGGACATGTCCGCGCTGCGGATGGAGATGACGCTGGGGCAGGAGCGGATCAGCCTGCCGGCCGCCGGCATGCCGTGGTTCCTCACCCTCTTCGGACGCGACACCCTGATCACCGCGTACCAGGCGCTCACTTTCGGGCCCCGGCTGGCGAAGGGCACACTGCTCGCGCTCGCTCATCATCAGGGCCGGCAGTGCGAGGACTTCACCGACGAGGAGCCCGGCAAGATCCTGCACGAGGTCCGCTTCGGCGAGCTGACCCAGCAGGGACTCATGCCGTACGACCCCTACTACGGCACCGCCGATGCCACTCAACTCTGGCTGATCCTGCTGTCGGAGTACTGGCGCTGGACCCGCGACGACGACCTCGTTCGGTCGCTCCGGGACAACGCGTTGGCGGCGTTGAACTGGATCGACCAGTACGGCGACCGGGACGGCGACGGCTATGTGGAATACGCCACCCGCTCTCCAGAGGGGTTGGGCAACCAGTGCTGGCGGGACTCCTGGGACGGGGTGCGCTTCGCCGACGGCCGACTGCCGGTGCTGCCGATCGCCACCTGCGAGATTCAGGGTTACACATACGACGCCAAGCTTCGCCTTGCCGAACTCGCCGACGGGCCCTTGGCCGACCCGGCGCTCGCCGACCGGCTGCGCAACGACGCGCACCGGTTGCGCGAGTCGTTCAACCGCGACTTCTGGATAGCGGAGCGGGGCGGCTATTACGCCGTGGGTCTCGATGGTGACAAGAACAAGATCGATTCGATGACGTCCAACCTGGGGCACCTGCTGTGGAGCGGCATCGTCCCGCAAGAACGCGCCGGCGCGCTCGCCCGGCAGCTGCTCTCCGATGACATGTTCAGCGGTTGGGGGATCCGCACCCTGTCCAGGGGGGACGCGCCGTACAACGCGCTCGGCTACCACCTCGGCACGGTCTGGCCGCACGACACCTCCATCAGCGTGCTGGGCCTGACCCGCTACGGCTTCCGCGACGAGGCCAACCAGGTGGCCCTCGCCCTGCTCGACACCGCCGCCCAGTTCGGCGACCGGCTACCCGAGGCGATAGCCGGCTTCGAGCGTGAGCAGACCCTCTTCGCCATCCCCTACCCGACCGCGTGCAGCCCACAGGCCTGGGCGTCCGGCGCGCCGCTGAACCTGACCCGGGCCATGCTGGGACTCCACCCGGTCGACGGCCAACTGGTGACCGACCCGGCAGTGCCGCCAGAGGTCGGCCGGATCAAGATCCGCGGCATTTCCGCATTCGGCCACCGCTGGGACGTCGAGGCCGTCGGCACGGACGGCTACGTGCGGCTCGCCGCCGATTAGGCGGCTCCACCCGCAGAATCGTCCGCAACCGCGCGTCAGTCATGATCCTCCGACTTCGGGTTGTGGTTGCTGAACATGCGCCGCCCTGCCGGCACGGCGTCACCGCCGCACCGTGGGCAGGAGCACGGTCAGCGTCGTTCCGTGCGGATCGTGTTCGCACGGCACGTCGTACCGGGGGTTGACGCGGTGGTGGGCGCCGGCGGAGCAGATGCGGAGCTCCCCGTGGTGGGCGCGGACGATGGCGTCGACGATGGGCAGGCCGAGGCCGGTGCCGGGTGAGGTGCGGGCGGTGTCGGCGCGGCGGAACCGTTCCACGGCATGGGGCAGGAACGCAGCGCTCATGCCGGGCCCGCTGTCGTGGACGGTAATCCGCGCCAGGGCGTCGACGTGCCCGGCGGTGACGGTGATCGGGGGTGCGCCGTAGCGGAGGGCGTTGTCGATCAGGTTGGTCACGGCCCGGCCGAGGCGGGAGGCGTCCCCTCGTACGGTCAAGCCCGGTCCGGCCTGGCAGCGCAGCGTGTCGGGATCGGCGCCGGTGGTGGCCCGGTAGCGGCCGACGAGGTCGGTGACTAGGGCGGTGAGGTCGACGGTGGGGGCGGCGTCGTCCTGGACGGGTTGGGCGCCGACGGTGAGCAGGGCGTCGGCAAGGGCGATGAGGTCGGCCGTGTCGGCGGCGGCGTCACGGATGGTGCGTTCCAGCTCGGCGGTGGTGCGGGGGCGGCGGAGGGCGAGTTCGAGTTCGGTGGCGAGCAGGGTGAGCGGGGTGCGCAGTTCGTGGCTGGCGTCGCTGATGAACTGCCGTTCCCGGTCCAGCGCGGCGTCCTGGGCGGCGAGCATGTCGTTGAGGGTGCGGCCGAGGCGGGCGATCTCGTCATCGGTGGCGGGGACGGCGAGGCGTACGCCGGTGGCGCCGGTGGCGATGCGGGCGGCTTCGCTGCGGTAGCGCTCGACGGGGGCGAGGGCGGCGCGGGCGAGGCGGTAGCCGACCAGGGAGGCGACGGCGAGGGCGGCGAGGTTGGCCAGGGCGAGTTGGCCGATGAGTTCGCGCAGGGCCTCGTCGCGTTGGTCGCGGCGGACCGCGGCGACGGTCACCGCGGGCTGCCCCGCCGCCGGGGCGGCGCCGGGCCGGACGGGGACGGCGTACAGGCGCAGTGGGCGAGAGCTGATCGGCAGCAGGGTGCCCCGGTCGGCCCGCACTGGCCGGCGCAGGGCCTCGTTGAGCTGTTCGGGGCTGAGCAGGGAATCGGCGGGCAGGCCGGGGCTGGCGGCCAGGACGTGGTTGCCGGCGTCGAGGAGTTGCCAGTACTCCCCCGGCACGGTCGGGACGGCCGTGGGCAGCGGTGTGCCGGTGCGGGCGGCGTCGGTGAGTTGCGCGGACTGGGCGGCGAGGTCCTGGTTGAGGCGCAGGTCGAGGGCGTAGCGCACGCGCAGGTAGACGAACGCGCCAGCACCGGTGAGGACCACCAGCATCGCGGCGGCGAAGCCGGCGACCAGCCGGACGCGCAGCGGTAGCCGTCCCCACCGCGCCGACCATCGGCGACGTCGGGGCATGTCAGCCGCCGTCGGGGCGCAGTCGGTAGCCGACGCCGCGCAGGGTCTCGATGGCGTGCCGGCCGAAGGGCTTGTCGACCTTGGCGCGGAGGGTGGCGACATGGACGTCGATGACGTTGGAGCGGATGTCGGTCTCGCCGTCCCACACCTCGTCGAGGATCTGGTAGCGGGTGAGGCACTCCCCCGCGCGGGTCAGCAGCAGGGCGAGGATGTCGAACTCCCGCGCGGACAGCTCGATCTCGCTCTTGCCGCGGAACACCCGCCGTCTGGCGGGGTCGAGCACGAGGTCGCCGGCGCGTACCTCGGCGGTGGGGGGCGGCGCGGCGGACCGGCGGTGCAGGGCGCGGAGCCGGGCGAGGAGTTCGTCGAAGGAGAACGGCTTGGTCAGGTAGTCGTCGGCGCCAGAGTCGAGGCCGGCGACCCGGTCGGGAACCTCGCCGCGGGCGGTGAGCATCAGCACCGGCACCTGGTTGCCGTGCTGCCGCAGGGTGCGGCAGACCTGTGTGCCGTCCAGGCCGGGCAGCATGACGTCGAGCACGATCGCGTCGTACGGGCCGGTGATGGCCGCGAGCAACCCCTCGGGACCGGTGTACCGGATGTCGACGGTGTGTCCGGCTTCGCGTAGGCCCTGGGTGAGCAGGCCGGCCAGCCGCCGCTCGTCCTCCACCACCAGGACCCGCACCGCCGCCTCCTTCCGCCGTCGCCCTCGTCACCAAGTGCAGCACACCGCCGACGATCTTCATCTGGCCTTCATGTCCGGCTGCCTACTGTCGGCACCTCGATCCGCACGGCGGAGGGACAGGATGAACAACCGGCTCTTCTTGGAGATCAACGATCTGGCCCGGGCGACGCCCTGGCTGCACGCCCCGATGGCGGGCTATGCGAAGTACGGGGTGGTTCTCTTCGCCGTACTCCTGCTGGCCGGCTGGTGGATCGCCCGCCGCGCGGGCGACCGGATGCCGGCGGCGGTGTGGGCGCCGGTGGGCATGCTGCTCGCCGTGGCGGGGAACCAGCCGATCGTGTCCGCCGTGCACGAGCCGCGCCCCTACACGACGCTGTCCGGCATCCTGGTGCTGGCCGACCGCAGCCCGGACCCGTCGTTCCCGTCGGACCACGCCACCATGGCCGGCGCCGTCGCGGCTGGTCTGCTGCTGGTCAGCTGGCGGCTCGGCCTGCTGGCGGTGGCCGCCGCCGCGGTGATGGGTTTCGCCCGGGTCTACATCGGGGCGCACTATCCGGCGGACGTGCTGGCGGGCTTCGCGGTCGGCGCCGCGGTGACGCTGCTGGGCTACCTGATCGCCCGCCGGCCGATTGCCGCCGGTCTGGACTGGTCGGCCGGCACCCGGCTGCGGCCCCTGTTGCGAGCGGGCGGCCCGGCAGCCGCCGATGAGGCAGCCGCGGCCGGCCGTTGAGCGCTCTCGACCTCCTCACCAGCCTGGTGGCGCACTACGGCTACCCGGGGCTCGCCCTGCTGGTCGGGGTCGAGAGCTTCGGCGTTCCCGCGCCCGGTGAGACGGCGATCATCCTCGGCGCCGGCTACGCCGCGCACGGGCAGCTGGCCATCGTCGGGGTCGCGGTGACGGCGTTCCTGGCCGCGGTGATCGGGGACAGCATCGGCTACCTGATCGGCCGCACCGGCGGGCGGCGGCTCATCCTGCGTTACGGCCGCTACGTGCGCCTGACACCGGAGCGGTTCGCCCGGTTGGAGGCGGTGATGAGCCGGCACGGGCCGAAGCTCGTGGCAGTCGCCCGCTTCGTCGAGGGCCTGCGGCAGTTCAACGGGCTCATCGCCGGCGCCACCGGCATGCCGTGGGGGCGCTTCGTCGTCTTCAACGCCCTCGGTGCCGCCGCCTGGGTGGGCGTATGGGCGACCGCTGGGTACCTCGCCGGGGACCACATCCGTGCCGTCGTGGCGGATCTGCACCGCTTCCAGTGGTACGTCCTCGCCGCCGCGGCCCTCGCCGTCCTCACCTACGTCGGATGGCGGCTGGCCCGTCGACCGGCCCGCCCCGGATAACCGCCGCCGGCCCGCCGGCCGGTTTCATGCTGCCTTCATGTGCGATCTCTAGGGTCCGGGCCATGAGCGATGTGCTGGCGGTCGACGCCGTCCATCTCACCAAGAGCTACGGGTCGCTGACCGCTGTCAATGACATCACGGTGCAGGTCGCGCAGGGCGAGGTGTACGGAGTCCTGGGCCCTAACGGGGCCGGTAAAACGACCTTCCTGCGGATGTTGTTCGGGTTGATCCGCCCGGACAGCGGCACCTTGAGGGTGTTCGGGCGTTCCTGGCAGCGCGACGGCGTCACCTCCCTGTCGGGGGTCGCCGGGTTCATCGAGAGCCCGAAGTTCTACCCGGCCCTGTCGGGTCGGCGGAACCTGCGTCTGCTGGCCGGCCTCGACGGTGGCGGCGCGGCCGACCGCATCGACGAGGTGCTGGACGTCGTCGGGCTGACCGCCCGGCAGCACGACAAGGTCCGCGGCTACTCCTTCGGCATGCGCCAGCGCCTGGGAGTGGCCTCCGCGCTGCTGCGCGACCCGCGACTGCTGGTGCTGGACGAGCCGGCGAACGGCCTCGATCCGGCCGGCATCCGCGACATGCGTGCCCTGGTCCGACGTCTCGCCGATACCGGCCTCACGGTCCTGCTCTCCAGCCATGACATGGGCGAGGTCGAGCAGATCTGCGACAACGTGACCATCATGAACGCCGGTGCGGTGGTGCACCACGGCTCGATCGCAGCCCTGCGGGAGCTGGCGCCCGAGCAGGCACACCGGATCACCAGCACGGATGACGACCGGGCCGCCGAGCTGGCGCGTGCCCGCGGGCTCGAGGTCACCACCGCCGACGACGGGCTGGAGGTCCGCGGCCCGCAGAAGGATGTCGACGGGCTGATCGCCGACATCGTCGACGCCGGCATAGCGCTGCGCGGCCTCACCCGCGACGAGACGCCGCTGGAGGCGCTGTTCTTCATGCTCACCGAATCCGCCCCCGCCGGCACGCCCGCCGACCTCGACGCCGCTACCGGAGCCCGCCGATGAACGCCACCGCCGTGTCCGCCGTCGTCCCGGCGGCACGCCGCCGGCCCGGCACCGCCGCCGTGCTGCGCTGGGAGGCGGCCAAACTCGCCGCGCAGGCCCGCAGCCGCGCGCTGCTCATCGGTGCGATCGTCGTCCCGGTCGCGATCGTGCTGATCTTCAACACCCAGTTGCCGCCCAAGGACACCATCTACGGCCGGCACATCCACACCAGCGGCTACGCCGTGCCGCTGTTCGTGCTCGCCTTCGCCCACCAATGGGTGCTGCCGCTGCTGGCCGCGCTCGTCGCCGGCGACATCTTCGCCAACGAGGACCAGCACGGCACCTGGAAGACCATCCTCACCCGCTCGGTCAGCCGTACCCAGATCTTCTGGGCCAAGACACTCACCGCTGTCGGCTTCAATCTCCTCGTCCTGGTCCTGCTCGGCGCCAGCACCATCACCGCCAGCCTGCTCGTCGTGGGCACCCAGCCCCTGCCCGGGCTCAGCGGTCAACTCATCCCCGCCGGCCACGCCCTACCGCTGGTCATCGCGAGCTGGGCCACTGCGGTCGCGCCGGTCCTCGGATTCACGGCCTTGGCGATCCTGCTGTCCGTCGTCACCCGCAACCCGACCATCGGGGTCGCAGCGCCCGTCGTGCTCGGGATGATCATGCAACTGCTCAGCAGCCTCGGAGGGCTGAACAAGGGCCGTCGGCTGCTGCTCACCACCCCGTTCGAAACCTGGCACGGTCTGCTCACCGCGCGTCCGTTCCACGCACCGGTCACCACGGGCGTGATCGTGAGCGCCTGCTGGCTCGTCGTCTGCCTGACACTCGCCTACCTGTACCTGCATCGCCGCGACATCACCGGAGGCTGACCATGACCCGCACCCGCACCATCCCGGTGGCCATCGTCCTCGCTGTCGCCGCCTCGGGGGCACTGGCCGGATGCGGCCAGCCCGACGTCACCAGGGCGCGCCTCGAACGGGCCATCGGGCCCGCCTTCGCCGACCTCTACGTCCAGCGGGCCGACCTGCTCGGCGAACGCGGCGTCACGGTGCAGAGCATCGGCGCTTCCACCGGCTGCGACCGTGGCGGCCCCACGGTCCCCGATGTCGGCCCCGGCCCCGACTGGATCTGCATGATCCACTTCATGGACGACCACGGGCAACCGCAGGACGGCAAGTTCGAGGTTCAGGTCCGGGCTGATGCCACCTACGTCGCCGGCGGGCCTTCGAAACTCATCGGCCAGGCCACCCTGACCGACAGCCACGGCCACGACGTGCCCAACCCCGTCTTCGAATGGGACGGCGCCTTCGACCCCGACGACTGAACCCACGGCCCGGCCTCCAGCCTTCCGCTCGAAGGCCGGGCCGGGCTCCGTCCGCGCCCGCTGCTGGCCGTTGCCAGCGAGGTAACGACAGGGAAACGAGCCAGCGCTGGTACGTGATTACCTCGTCGCGGATCAACTCGGCCACGCGCTGCCGGGTCCTGTCCAGCATGCACCAGCTCAACCAGGCGTTCCTGACCGAACATCCCGCCGTGCCCGCAGACCTCGATCATCGACGAAGCCGGGGCGCAGCGCTGATCGCGCGAGCTGCTGCGGAGGCTGGCGTGCCGCGTTGTCGATGCCTGCCATGTGCGCGTCAGGTTTCCTACGAGGTTCGCGCGCATCGGAGTAACCGGCTGACCTGGCCGGTCGTGAGTCGCAGCTGTTCGGCGATCCGGCCGAAGGGCAACTCCTTGGCGAGGGTGGCATCGCCTGGGCCTCGCCCCGCTCCAGCGTGCCCACGCCTGATCGTTGTCTGTGAGGCAACGATGGTGGCCGGAACGGTGCTTGATCGAATCCTCGTGCTCACGGAGGGTGGTTGTTGTCACCCCTTCACGAGTAGAGGACAACGAAGTGACGCACCGCAGGATTGTGGCCGGCCTGTTCATGTCCGCCGACGGCGTGGTGGGCTCCCCCGAGCAGTGGACCTTCCAGCACATGACGCAGGAGGCCGGCGCGGCCATCGGTGGGATGATTGCCGAGGCCGACACCATGCTGCTGGGCCGCCGGACGTATCAGGAGTTCGCCCGTTACTGGGCCACCCAGGCCGGGCCGATGGCCGAGGCCATGAACGGCATCCGCAAGCTCGTGGCCTCCAGGACCCTCACCGAGGCGGACTGGGCCAACAGCGAAATCCTCGACGGCGACCTGGTGCAGAGCCTGACCGAACTCAAGGAGACGCCGGGGGGCAACATCAACGTCTCCGGCAGCATCTCCATCGTCCGGGCCTTGCTCCAGGCCGGGCTGATCGACGACCTGCACCTGATGACGTTCCCCATCGTGCTCGGCGACGGGGCCCGCCTGTTCCCCGAGCAGGGCAAGCGCATCGACATGACGCTCGAGAATTCCACGACCTTCGGCACCGGCCTCGTCCACCTGCACTACCGGATCGGCGGCTGACCACATGTCCTTCCAGGCATACCTCGATGCCATCGAGGACAAGACCGGCAAGACACCGCGAGTCCTGGTCGACGAGGCCAAGGCGCACGGCTACGACGCGGCCGACGTGAAAGCCGGTGTGATCGTCGACTGGCTGAAGAACGAGTACGGCCTCGGCCGCGGCCACGCGATGGCCCTGGTCCACGTCATCAAGAAGGGGCCGAAGATCAGCGCGAGGCACGTCGGCTCCGACGGCTCACACCGCGACCCCACAGACACCCTCTGGCTCGACGGTAAGGCCACCCGGCCGACCTGAACGGAAACGCCCGTGAACCATCGGCAAGACATCAAGGAGACCGCGCGATGCGCACCCTGATCAGCACAATGTTCATTTCACTCGACGGCGTTGTGGAGGGCCCGGGCGGGGAGCCCGGCTACCGCAACTCCGGATGGACCTTCAAGGACATCGAGTTCGTCCCTGAAGCGTACGAGATCAAGGGAAGGGAGCAGGAGGAGGCCACCGCAATGCTCATGGGCCGGGTCAGCTATGAAGCGTTCAGCCCGGTCTGGCCGAGCATGGTGGAATTCGCCGGCTACAAGGAAATGCCGAAATATGTCGTCTCCACCACCCTCACCGAGAGCGACCTGGTCGCAGACTGGGGTCAGACCACGATCCTGCGCTCGATCGACGACGTCGCCACGTTGAAGCAGACCGACGGTGGACCCATCGTCGTGCATGGGAGCGCATCTCTCAACCGCGCTCTTTCCGACGCCGGGCTGATCGACCGCTATCACATGCTCGTCTTTCCTCTCCTGCTCGGTGCGGGCAAACGGCTGTTCAGCGACGCGGACAAGGACACTCAGAAGCTGAAGCTCGTCGAGTACGAGGCGTACGCCAACGGCATCCAGAAGAACGTCTTCGACGTCGTCCGCTGACAGCACCCCAGCTCAACACACCGGGCGGTGCCGCGCCTGTGCGATACCGCCCGGTGCGGTAGCAGCATGAGAGACGACTAAGGCCGCTGACGTGAGTAGTGCCAGGTCAACGACCTTATGTAGAAGCCCGCCGAGCTGGAGCCGCGACGAGCCCGGGCGCCACGTGAGCCGTGGCGCCCGGGCGGTCGGACCTGCGATCAGGGCACCATCCAGCTCAGGACCGGGGAGCCCTGGAGCGCGACCAGCACGCACATGAACAGCAGCAGCACGAGGCTCCAGCCGAACACCTTCCGGAAGATCTCCCCCTCCCGGCCGGCCATGCCGACCGCGGCGGCGGCGATCGCCAGGTTCTGCGGGCTGATCATCTTGCCCAGCACTCCGCCGGACGAGTTGGCCGCGGCCAGCAGCAGCGGGTCCAGCCCGGCCCGGGCCGCCGTCTGCACCTGCAACGCGCCGAACAGCGCGTTGGCGGAGGTGTCCGAGCCGGTCACCGCGACGCCGATCCAGCCGAGGATCGCCGACAGGAAGACGAACGCCCCGCCGGCCGCGGCGAGGAACGCACCGAGGGTGTTGGTCTGGCCGGACTGGTTCATCACGTACGCCAGGGCGAGCACCGCCATCACCGTGAGGATCGCGTAGCGCAGCTCGACGTAGGTGCGGCCGTACGCGCGCAGCGCCCGGCCCGCCGAGACCCGCAGCACCAGCGCGGTCAGGATGCCGGCGAGGATCATCAGGGTGCCCGCCGCGGGCAGCCAGTTGAAGGTGAACGTCACCGAGGACAGCGGCTTGCCGTTGCCGCCCAGGATGTCCAGCCCCGGCCAGGGGAACTTCACCGTCCACGGCTCCTTCGCCAGGGCCGTCTTCACGGCGCCGACGTTGGCGATGGAGAAGATCGCGATGATGATCAGGTAGGGCGCGTACGCCCGGAAGATCTCGGCCGGGGTGTCGGCGATCCGCCGGCCGCCGGCCGTGGCGGCCCGCGCCTGGTCGGTGGGCCGCGGTTCCAGGTCGTCGTCGCCGCGGTGCCGGCCGACGGGGCCGGTCTCGTCGATGCGCGGATCACCCGGCGGGGTCTGGCCACCGGAACCGCCCAGTCCGGGGGCGGCGGTGCTGGTCGTGTCGGAGCGGGTGCCCGCGGCGGCGCGGACCGTGCCGGGGCCGGCCAGTTCCGCGTCGACCGCCCCGCGGGCGGCCGGCACGGCGGCGGTCTCCGGTTCGCGGCCGAGGTCGGTGGGGGTGACCGGGCGCCAGAGGCGGACCAGCAGCACCACTGCGGCGGCCGAGACCAGCGCGGCGACGATGTCGGTCAGCGGCACGGAGATGTAGTTCGCCGCGACGAACTGCGCCAGGCCGAAGCTGACTCCGGCGACCACCGCGGCCGGCCAGGTCTGGCGGATGCCGCGCCGTCCGTCGACCAGGGCCACCAGCATCAGGGGTACGACCACCGCGAGGATGGGAGTCTGCCGGCCGACCATCGCGCCGAGGGTGTCGACGGTGAGCCGGGGGTCGGGGTTGGCACCGCTGCTGACGCTGGACAGCGTGACGATCGGGGTGGCGAGCGCGCCGAAGGCCACCGGTGCGGTGTTGGCCAGCAGAGACACCGAGGCGGCGTGGATCGGGCGGAACCCGAGCGCCATCAGCATCACCACGGTGATCGCCACCGGCGTGCCGAAGCCCGCGAGTGCCTCCAGCAGCGCGCCGAAGCAGAACGCGATGATGATCGCCTGGATGCGCATGTCCGGGCTGACCCGTTCGAAGGAGCGGCGCAGCACGTCGAAGTGGCCGCTCTCGACGGTGAGGTTGTAGACCCAGATCGCGTTGATGACGATCCAGAGGATCGGGAAGAAGCCGAAGGCGGCCCCCTCGGTGGCCGAGAGCACGGCCTGCCCGATCGGCATGGCGTAGACGGCGATGGCCACCATCAGGGCGACCACGAGGGAGATCACGCCGGCCAGCCATGCCTTGACCTTCATGACGCCGAGCAGGACGAAGAGGGTGAGCAGGGGTAGGACCGCGAAGACGGCCGAGAGCGCGACGGAGTCACCGACGGGTTCGGTGACGACTGTGAACTGGTCGAACATGGGTCACCTCGACGCTGTGGGGGGACGGGGGTCAGCGGTGACGGTGGATCCCGCCGTCAGGACGGGGTTCGCTGGTGCAGCAACTCCTCGACCCCTCGTCCGCGGATCGAGGCGTCGAGGACCTGGGCGGTGTGTGCCAGCGCGATGTCGCCGCCGGCGCGGGTCACCGAGGCGGCGACCTGCATGAGGCATCCGGGGTTGGCGGTGACGAGCAGCCTCGCCCCGGTGGCCAGTACGGTGCGGGCCTTGCGGTCGCCGAGTTCGGTGGCCGGCCCGGGGTGCAGGATGTTCCAGATGCCCGCCGAGCCGCAGCAGATCTCCGGTTCGGCGATTTCCCGCAGCTCGAGCCCGGGGATGTCGCGCAGCAGCCGGCGGGGCTGCGCGCGGACGCCCTGGGCGTGGGCCAGGTGGCAGGCGTCGTGATAGGCGACCGTCACCGGTAGCGGGTGCCGGATGGCGACCGGGCCGAGCTCGACCAGCACCTCGGAGAGGTCGCGGACCCTGCCGGCGAAGTCGGCGGCAAGCGCCGCGTACCGGGGGTCGTCGCGCAGCAGGTCGCCGTACTCCTTGAGGGTGGAGCCGCAGCCGGCCGCGTTGACCACGAAGTAGTCGATGCCGGCGGCGGCGAACGTGTCCAGCATGCGGCGGGCGAAGCGGCGTGCCTCCTCCTCCCGTCCGTTGTGCGTGCTCAGTGCCCCGCAGCAGCCCTGCCGGTCGGGCAGGATCACCACGTCGCAGCCCTCGGCGGCGAGCACCCGGGCGGTGGCGGCGTTCGCCTCGGGAAAGAAGGCGCCCTGCACGCAGCCGGTGAGCATGCCGACCACGGCCCGCCGGGTGCCGGCGGCGGCCACCCGCTGCGGCGGGCGGGCGGCCCGGCCGAGCCGGGGGGCCAGTGACTCCACCGTCGCCAGGGTGGGTGCCAGCCGGCGCAGCAGCCCGCTGCGGCGGATCAGGCGGGGCAGGCCGGTGGCCTGGTACGCCCGCAGCGGTCCGCGCAGCAGCCGCAGCCGCCTCCGGTACGGGAAGAGCGCGAAGATCGCCGCCCGCAGCGCCCGGTCCCGGGTGCCGCGTCGGTGCCGGCGTTCGACCTGCTGGCGGGTGGCTCCGATGAGCCGGTCGTACTGGACGCCGGAGGGGCAGGCGGTCACGCAGGACATGCAGCCGAGGCAGCGGTCGAAGTGGGTGGCCATGGAGTCGGTGAGCGGTTCGCCTTCCAACCCTTGCTTCATCAGGTAGATCCGCCCGCGTGGCGAGTCCATCTCCTCGCCCCACAGCACGTAGGTCGGGCAGGTGGGCAGGCAGAAGCCGCAGTGCACGCAGTCCCCGACCAGCTCGGCAGATGGCGGGTGGTGCTCGTCGAAGGCGCCGACGCCGGGCGGCTGAGCGGCCGCGCCGAGCACGTCCCGGGGACCGCTGGCCGGCCGGCTGCCGCCGGGCGCGGTGACCGGGGTCGGGCCGGGCTGCTGGGGGATGCTCATCAGATCCCTCCCACGAATCGGCCGGGCGCCAGCCGGGCGTCCGGGTCGAAGCGATGCTTGACCCGGCGCATCAGTTCCAGGCCGTGGACCGGTCCCCACAGGTCGATCCGGTCCCGCAGGGGCGCGGGTGCGGTGAGCACCACCGTGTGCCCGCCGACGGCTGCGGTCGTCGTGCGGAGCGCGTCCACCAGGCCGGCGACCCGCTCCGGGTCGGATGCGCCGGGCAGGCCGGCGTAGAGGACACCGACGCCGGCCGAGCCGCGCAGCGCCAGCGGCAGGTCGTGCCGGTCGGCCGCCGCGCGGGCATCGCTGAGCAGCCGGGGTACGCCGGCCAGCGCGGTGGTCAGCTTCAGGCCGACGTCCCCGTCGCGCCACGGATAGCGTGCCCAGCCGTCGGGCGGCTGGTCGGTGTCGGTGGCGTCGGCGCCGAGCAGGCGGCGGGCCGCGCCGGCCCGGGCGGTCACCCCGGCCGGGGTGCCCTGCAGCAGCACGGTGACGGTCGCTCGGTCGCCGGCCGGGGCGTCCACCTCCAGCGCGGTGGGTACGAGCTGGGCCGCCCGTATCGTGGCGGCCAGGCGGCCGGCCTCGGCCGGGTCGTCCACGGCGCAGGAGACGTATACGGCGGCGGCGGGCAGCGGGTGCAGCCGGAACGCGCACTCGGTGATCAGCCCCAGCGTGCCGTACGCGCCGGTGACCAGCTTGCCCAGGTCGTAGCCGGCGACGTTCTTGACCACCTTGCCGCCGGCGTGCGCCACCACCCCGTCGGCGCGTACCAGGGTGACCCCGATGAGCAGGTCGCGGACGGTTCCGTAGAGCATGCGGCGGGGGCCGCTGGTGTTGGTGGCGACGGCGCCGCCGACGGTGCCGCCGGGCAGCGGTGCGTCGAGGGCGAGTTGCTGCCCGGCGCCGGCCAGGGTGGCCGGCAGCTCGTCGAGGCGGGTGCCGGCGCGGACCACGGTGATGAGGTCGCCGGCGGCGTGCTCGAGCACCCCGGTCAGGGCGGTGGTGTCGAGGATCAGGTCGAGTCGTCGGGGTGGACTCCCCCAGTCCTGCTTGGTGCCGCCACCGCGGAACGTGACGGCCAGGTCGAGCGCGGCTGCCGCGCGCAGCAGGGAGGCGGCCTGGCCGGTGTCGCGGGGGACGGCGACGTACCGGGCCGCGACCCCGGCGACGGTGTCGTGCTCGCCGGCGGGGCGGACGACCTCGGCGGCGGCGCGGAGCTGGCCGAGGGTCCGGTCGGCGGGCATCAGAACACCTCCGCCAGGCCGGCCTCCTGCGCCGGGTGGACCCCCTTGCGTCGGCCCGGCACCTCGCCGCAGAGGCGGGGGGTCGGGAAGACCTTGCCGGGGTTGGCCAGCCCGTCCGGGTCGAACGCGCAGCGCAGCAGCTGCATGGTGTCCAGGTCGTCGTCGGTGAACATGCGGGGCATGTACTTCGCCTTGTCCATGCCCACGCCGTGCTCCCCGGTGATCGAGCCGCCGTGGGTGATGCAGAGGTCGAGGATCGCGCCGGAGACCTCCTCGGCGCGGACGGTCTCGCCGTCGACGGCGGCGTCGAAGAGGACCAACGGGTGCAGGTTGCCGTCGCCCGCGTGGAAGACGTTCGCCACCCGGATGCCGCGCTCGGCGGAGAGCTCGCCGATGCGGCGCAGCACCTCCGGCAGGGCGGTCCGCGGAATCACCCCGTCCTGAACGATGTAGTCCGGGCTGATCCGCCCCACGGCGGCGAACGCGGACTTGCGCCCCTTCCAGAACAGCGCCCGCTCGGCGTCGTCGGCGGCGATCCGGATCTCGAACGCCCGGTTCTCCCGACACAGACTCTCCACCTGCGCGAACTGGGCGTCGACCTCGGGTTCGGGCCCGTCCAGCTCGACGATCAGCACCGCCCCGGCGCCGGGCGGGTAGCCGCAGTGCACCGCCGCCTCGGCTGCCTCGATGGCCAGGGCGTCCATCATCTCCACCGCCGCCGGCACCACCCCGGCCGCGATGATCGCCGAGGTCGCGGCACCGGCCTGGTCGGTCGTCTCGAACGCGGCGAGCAGGGTGCGCACCGACTCGGGCAGCCGGGTCAGCCGGACGGTCACCTCGGTGGCGATGCCGAGGGTGCCCTCGGAGCCGACGAACGCGCCGAGCAGGTCGTAGCCGGGGGCGTCGGGGGCGCGTCCGCCGAGGCGTACCCGGTCGCCGTCCGGGGTGACCAGCTCGACGCCGAGGACGTGATTGGTGGTGAAGCCGTACTTCAGGCAGTGAGCGCCGCCCGAGTTCTCCGCGACGTTGCCGCCGATGGAGCAGATCTGCTGGCTGGACGGGTCCGGCGCGTAGTAGTAGCCGTGCGGGGTGGCGGCCCGGGTGATCGCCAGATTGATGACGCCGGGTTGCACCACCGCCCGCTCGTCGTCCGGCGCGATCTGCAGGATGTCCCGCATCTGCGAGGTGACCACGAGGACGCCGTCGGCGTGGGGCAGGGCGCCGCCGGAGAGCCCGGTGCCGGAGCCGCGGGCCACGAACGGCGTGCCCGCGGCGACGCAGGCCCGCACGACGGCGGCGCACTGGTCCGCGTCGGCTGGGAGCGCCACCAGCGCGGGGATCACCTTGTACTGGGCCAGGCCGTCGCACTCGTAGGTGCGTAGCTCCTGCCGGTCGCTGATCACCCGGTCGGCGCCGATGGCGGTCCGCAGGGCGGCGGCGAGAGCGTCGAGGTCCGTCGTCGTCGGGCTCATCGCCACCTCCACCGTCGCGTCGGTCGTCGGTCAGGGCATCCGTTCGTACGCGGGCACAGTCAGGAAGTCGGCGAAGTCGTCGGCGACGGCGACCTCCATGAACAGCGCCCGGGCCTCGGCGTAGTCACCGGGAGCGCCGGGCAGTTTGCCTATCTCCTCGTCGGCGATCCGTTCGACCAGCTCCCGGGTGACCCGTTCACCGGTGTCGTCGAGGGTGACGTCGTTGTGCAGCCACTGCCACACCTGGCTGCGGGAGATCTCCGCGGTGGCCGCGTCCTCCATCAGGTTGTAGATGGCCACCGCGCCGGAGCCGCGCAGCCAGGTGGCCAGGTACTGCACGCCGACGCTGACCGCGTTGCGCAGCCCGTCCTCGGTGTGCTGCCCGGGGGTGGAGCGGACGTCGAGCAGTTCGGCGGCGGTCACCCGCACCTCGTCGCGGGTGCGGTCGAGCTGGTTGGGCCGGTCACCGAGGACCTGGTCGAAGACCTCCCGGCAGATCGGCACCAGGTCGGGGTGGGCGACCCAGGAGCCGTCGAACCCGTCGCCCGCCTCCCGCGTCTTGTCGTCGCGGACCTTCGCCAGCGCCGTCTCGTTGACCTGCGGGTCGCGGCGGCTGGGGATGAACGCGGCCATCCCGCCGATGGCGTGCGCCCCGCGCCGGTGGCAGGTCCGCACCAGCAGTTCGGTGTAGGCGCGCATGAACGGCACGGTCATGGTCACCGAGTTCCGGTCGGGCAGCAGGAAGTCGGCGCCCCGGGTGCGGAACTTCTTGATCACGCTGAACATGTAGTCCCAGCGGCCGGCGTTCAGCCCGGCGGAGTGTTCGCGCAGCTCGTAGAGGATCTCGTCCATCTCGAACGCGGCCGGGAACGTCTCGATCAGCACGGTGGCCCGGATGGTGCCGCGCGGGATGCCGAGGCGCTCCTGCGCGAGCAGGAAGACGTCGTTCCACAGTCGGGCCTCGAGGTGGCTCTCCATCTTGGGCAGGTAGAAGTAGGGTCCGGCGCCGCGGTCGAGCTGCCGGCGGGCGCAGTGGAAGAAGTAGAGGCCGAAGTCGACGAGGCTGCCGGAGGTGCGTTCGCTGTCGACGAGGATGTGCTTCTCGGTGAGGTGCCAGCCGCGCGGCCGGACCACGATGGTGGCCAGCTCGCCGTCGTGCAGGGCGTACTGCTTGCCGTCGGGCGAGGTGAAGTCGAGTTTGCGGTCGATCGCGTCGCGGAGGTTGAGCTGGCCTGCGATGACGTTCTCCCAGAGCGGGGTGTTGGCGTCCTCGTGGTCGGCCAGCCACACCTTCGCCCCGGAGTTGAGCGCGTTGATGGTCATCTTCGCGTCCGTCGGGCCGGTGATCTCCACCCGGCGGTCGACCAGGCCCGGCGCGGGATCGGCGACCCGCCAGTCGGACTCGCGGATCTTCCGGGTCTCGGGGAGGAAGTCGAACAGCGCGCCTGTGGCGAGTTCGGCCTCGCGCCGCCTGCGCCGGTCGAGCAGTTCGCGGCGGCGGGCGTCGAAGGCGCGGTGCAGGTCGGCGAGGAAGCTCAACGCTTCGGGGGTGAGGATCTCGTCGTACCGGGGGTGCATCGGCCCGGTGACCTCGATGCCGGCAGTGTTGGCCATCGACTCGCTCCTCACCGTGATATGTGTCGCGATCTATCCGGTGGCGCTTCAGCCGACTGTAGTTCTCGCTGGTCATGGCCGCGAGTTGAGCGACGGCACAGTGGCTGGGAACGGTCGGTCCACTGCGGCGAGCGGTGCCTGGTCTGCGGCGAGCGGCGAACGGCCGGGGTCGGGACGGCACATCGTCAACGACCAACCACTACAAGATTGGCAGGGCACGCCCAGCCCCGATGGGCAGGCTCAGCCGCCATGACACGGGTTGCTGCCGGGGGACGCCTTTCGCAACGGCTCGACGCCAACCAGGGGGACGCCGAGCCATCCGGTCACAGCGGTGACGGGTCGTCGCGCAGCCGGCTGTAGAGCCACCCGTCACGCCAGGCGCCGGCCCGGAACTCGCAGGCCCGCAAGACCCCCTCCAACTGGAAGCCGGCCTTCTCCAGCGACCGCTGCTCGGCGGCGTTCTCGGCATGGGTGCTGGCCTGAATGCGCTGCGCCGGGGTGTAGCTGAACAGGTAGTCGCAGAGCAGCGCCTGGGCCCGCCAGCCGAGACCCCGGCTGCGCCACTCGGGCAGCAGCACGATGCCGATCTCCCAGTACGGCGCCCGCCCGCCGCCCTGGTGCTGCAGGTAGCTGAGGTAGCCCGCCGGGACGTCCGGGGGCTCGACCTGGACGATCAGGCCGCCGACCTGCTCGCCGAGATAGCCGTCCTCGGCGAAGCGGCGGGCCGGCGCGGCGGCGTCCCGGAAGCCGGCCCAGTCGAGCCCGATCAGCCCGGGTTCGACCGCGAACCGGCGCAACATCGCCAGATCGTCCTCGGCCACCGGGCGCAGTCGTACGGTCGAGCCGGGCGCCTCGTGCACGACGCCGACCACCAGCGGATGGGAACTGTCCATCTCCCGCACCGTAGTGACGGGCCGGGCCGCCCGCTGCCCCGGGCCGGCGGCCGTCAGGCGGTGGCGCAGCGTTCCCGCAGGGTGACCACGCCAGGGCCGGTGAGCTCGTCGCAGGACACGGCGTCCGCCACCCGTAGCCCCTTGATGACGCGGTACCGGGCCCAGTCGTCGGCGAGGGCGGCTCGCTCGGTGTGCGTGAGTGCCTACAGTGCTTCGCGGGACGGAGCAGTGTCCTCGATCATGACGAGCACCCCACTGATGTCGCCCTGCCCCCGGTCAAGATCGGCAGGACAGGCCCTAAGGTCTCCGGCGCAGGTAGGTCTCGGCCAAGTGGCGAAGGCGTGTCCTGTCGAAGCTGTGCCCGTGGCCGGGATGAACGACGGACACGTCGAGGTCGGCGAGGAACTCCATGCTTCGCCGGTAGGCAGCCACGTCGGAGTTCGGCAGGTTGTCGATCAAGGCACCGTCGTAGATGACGTCGCCGGAGTACAGGGTCCCGGTGCGTTCCTCCAGCAGGGCGACGCTTCCCGGTGTGTGGCCGGGAAGGTGGAGCACAGTCAGTGCTCGCCCGCCCAGGTCGATCCGGTCGCCGTCGTCAAGCATCCGATGCAGCGTCATCGGTTCGATCCGGTAGGAAGCCGGGTCGTAGCCGGGACCGGGCGAAGTGTCGATCATGAGCTCCGGGGCAGGTTCTCCCGCTGCGTCGATTCCGAGTTTGTCGTAGAGCTCCGCGCCGTACAGGCTCGCCGGTACGCCCGCCGCCAGGAGCCCCGCCTCGGCGGGATGGGCGGCCCGGTCACCGAACTCAGGCGCCCCACCGACATGATCCAGGTGCGCATGGGTGAGCACCACCATCGGATCCCGCTCGAACAGGCCCGGAATCGCCTCCCGCAACGCGACGACACCGAGCCCGGCGTCGACCACGATGTCACGATCGTTGCCGCGTAACCACCAGAAGTTCGCCGACACCAACTCGTTGACGTGCGGTTCCGAAATCCGGATGACATCACCAGCCACTTCGGCCCGCGCGTACCAGTCGACCATGTCCACATCGATCCACTCGACGACTTCCTCGCTTACACCGGACTGCCCCTCCGACCCCCATGCAACCGGGGCGTTCAACGACTTCACTCCCCCGCTAGAGGGAGCGCGTCCCCCGCTACTGGGAGGACATCCCGGTCGGTCGCCACAGAGCATTGCTCCATGACCATCAGGCCTTGCTCTGTCAGTCCCGGCCCCCGGTCACCGGCTCCTGCGGTCCGGCCGTCGGCGGTGGCCTGCTTGGTGTTCGTCGTCGCCGAGGTGACCCTGCGGGCGTACTGGATCTCGGGTGGCCGGTGGGGGTACACCGTCTGCGACCGCACCAATCTGGTCGACCCGACCGGCGGATGCGGCGCGAACCGGATCGAGACACTGCCGTTCTGGGCGGGTTGGGGAGCGGTGGGAGTGGGTGCCGCCCTCGCGGTGCTGGTCGTGTGCGCGGTCCGGTTCCCCGGCCGCTACTCGGTCGCCGGCAGTTGGGCGGCTGCCGCGCTGCTCCTGGTCCTGTCCTTCCCGCTGCATCTGCTCTTCGAGGTCCCAGCGGCGTTGGCGGGGCGACCCTCGGACTGGCGGGACCTCGGCGCCCGGCTCGCGCTGGCGGCCGGCGGTCTGCTGTTCGCCGGGCTTGCGGACGCCTGTGGTCTCCGGCGCGGAGCGCGGGCGGCCGGATACCAGCCGGTGCCGCGGTGGACCCGCCGCTGGGCGTACGTTGCGGTCGCTCTGCCGGTGGTGGGTTGGGCCGTGCCGCACGGGCTGTGGGTACTCGGCGTTCCGTTTGGAATTCCGCAGCGGGAGTTGAATGACATCCACCGGAGCCTCTCGAACTGGACCGGCGTGGCGATCACCGTCGTCCCGCCACTCGCCGGCCTGCTCGTTCTCGGGTTGATACAACGCTGGGGGCAGCGGTTCCCACGCTGGGTACCGGGACTACACGGTCGCCAGGTTCCCCGGCTCCTGGCGGTGATCCCCGCCGGGGTGGTGGCGCTCGCGCTGGTCACCTACGGCGTCCTGAGCGTCGCGGTGCTCGTACGGCAGATCCTCGCCGGCGACACGCACTGGTCGGACGTGCGTGAGGGATGGGCGGTAACCGCCACCCTGCTGGTATTCCTCTGCTGGGGAGTGGTACTCGGCGTCACCACCACCGGCTACGCCATCACCACCCGGCCTCATCAGGAGCGGGCCACCAACACCGAACCCTCGCCCTGCCCCCGCGGGTAGGCCTCCCTGCCTCGACGGGATCAGCGCCCGACGGCGTACCGCACATGAACGGCGTACGGCGATTGGTGGACCGAGAGGATTTTGAGGTCGATGTCGCGGTCGAAGCCCTCGAAGAGCCTCTTCCCCCGGCCGAGGACGACCGGGGCGGTGGTGATGCCGAGCTCGTCGACCACCCCGGCCGTGAGCGCCTGCCGGATGATGTCGGCGCCCCCGCCGATGGCGACGCCGCCGTCCCCGGCGGCCCGGCGGGCCGCCGCGAGCGCTTCCTCGAACCCGTCGACCATGAGGAAGCCGGTGTCCGGGTCGGGCTGGTCCGCGGTGCGGTGGGTGAGCACGACCATGGTGCCGTCGAACGGGTTCCGGCCGCCCCAGGCGCCGGCGCTGTCGTACATGCCCCGGCCGCACAGGCCGGCGCTCGTCCCGTCGAGCAGCGCGTCGAAGTAGGCGCGGTCATCGTCGGTCATGCCGGCGCCGGGTTCGCGTTCGGTCTCGTAGGTCCACGGTCCGCCCATCACCCAGTAGTGGAGCCGCTCGCCGCCGATGCCGAGCCCCTGGCCCTCGTGATCGTCGGGACCGGTGATGTAGCCGTCCAGTGACACGGTGATGGCGGCCTTCACGGGGCCGCGCCGTCCGGTGGGACTCATGGTTCCTCCTCTGACCAGCGGTGCAGCGCAGCAGCCAACTGGGCCAGCGCGCCGTGGGCGGCGTCGAACAGGGCGAGCTTCCGCGGGAAGTTGTGGATGAGTCCCTGGTACCGGGCTGCGGTGACGGGGACGCCCGCCGCGAGCAGCGCGGCGGCGTACCGTTCCCCCTCGGCGGACAACAGGTCGAGCTCGGCGGTGATGACCACGGCGGGCGGCAGGCCGGTGAGGTCGGCCCGCAGGGGGTCCAGATCCGGCTGCGTACGGTCCACGCCGGGTGGGGCGAACGCGTCCCAGAAGAACCGCATCTCCTCCCGGTCCAGGCCGTAGTCGTCCAGTGCCGGGTAGTCGGCCGCGGGGTCGATGACCGGGCAGACGAGGAGTTGACCCGCGAGCTGGATCCCGGCGTCGCGGGCACGCCGGGCGGTCACCGCCGCCAGGTGCCCTCCCGAGGAGTCACCGGCCACGGCTGTCCGGCGCGGGTCGAGGCCGTGCCGCGGCGCCTCCGGCCCGCGCAGCCAGGTGAGCGCGCGCAGCATGTCGTCCAGCGGGGCCGGGTACGGATGCTCGGGGGCGAGCCGGTAGTCCACGGAGAGCACGGCCCAGCCGGACGCGGCCGCCAGGTGCCGGCAGAGCCCGTCGTGGGTGTCCACGCTGCCCATCACCCAGCCTCCGCCGTGCGCGAAGAGGACCACCGGCAGCGCGTCGTCATCTCCGTCGCGGTAGAGGCGGGCGGGCACGCCGCCGGCGTCGACGGTCAGCACGGACCGGATCGCCGGTCCGCTGCCCACCTCGGCGGGGGTCGCCTGGACCATGCTGAGCCGTGCCGCCGGCAGGTTGGCGCGGGTGAGCGGGACACGCTGCTGGACTCGCATCGCCGCCCGCGCCTGCGGGTGGAGCCGGCTGGGGTCCACCCGGTCAGTATCGCTGGCCCGGTGGATGTCAGTGTCGCCGACACGGCGGTGCCGGACGGACGAAGAGGCGGCTACGGTCCGGAGTGTGGACGAGCTTCTGCCGGCGCTGCCGGAGGACTGGGACCGCTGTCTCGCGGTGGCCGCGCACCCCGACGATCTTGAGTACGGTGCGGCCTCGGCGATCGCCCGCTGGACCGGTCAGGGCAAGCAGGTCACCTACCTGTTGGCCACCCGGGGCGAGGCCGGGATCGACGCGATGCACCCGGACCAGGCCGGGCCGTTGCGCGAGGCCGAGGAGCGCGCCGGGGCTCGCGAGGTCGGCGTACACGTCGTGGAGTTCCTCGACCACCGCGACGGCGTCGTCGAGTACGGTCCGGACCTGCGCCGCGACATCGTGCGGGCGATCCGCCGGCATCGGCCCGACGTGATCGTCTCGGGCGCGTTCACCGTCCGCATGGTGGGCGGTATGACCAACCAGGCCGACCACCGCGCGGTGGGACTGGCGACGCTGGACGCCGCCCGCGACGCGGGCAACCGGTGGATCTTCCCGGAACTGGTGGACGAGGGGCTGCCGCCCTGGGGCGGTGTGCGCTACGTCTGCTTCGGCGGCGCCGAACGCCCCACGCACGGCGTGGACGTCACCGGTGAACCGTTGCGGCGCGGCATCGCCTCACTGGCTGCGCACGCGGAATACACCCAGGGCCTGGGGGTTGCCGGACCTGAACCCGGGCCGTTCCTGACCTGGGCGGCCCGCCAGGGCGGGCCGGCGCTGGGCGTCGAGGAGGCGGTCCTGTTCGACGTGCACACCCTCACCTTCGAGGGCCCACCACCCTGGATCTGAGCCCTGCCGCAACGTTCTGGATCGTCAGCGTGTCCACGAGGACAGGTGTCATCTGCCGCAGGCGGAGCGCCGACCCGTACGCGGTGTTCACCAGCTTATTCCGGCCGCCACCGGCAGGTGGTCGCTGCCGGTGGCCGGCAGCAGCCACGAGCGTTCCGGCTGCACGCCTCTGACCAGGATCTGGTCGATCCGCACCATCGGAAACTGTGCCGGCCAGGTGAAGCCGAAGCCGTTTCCGGCTGCGTCCTGAACCGGGCGCAGCTGCGAGGTGATGCTGGCGAACGCGCGGTCGTCCATGGTGCCGTTCAGGTCGCCGAGCAGCACCACCCGCTGGTTCTGCTCGGCGGCGACGGCCTCGCCGAGCGCCTGCGCGTTTCTGTCCCGGTGGGCCGTCCAGAAGCCCGCCCTGGGGTTCACCCGCGCGGACCCCAGATGGGCTACATACACCGCCAGCGGACCCCGGTCCGTCGTCACCGTGGTACGCAACGCCCGGTTGTAGGACAGCTTGACGTCGGCCGGCTTGGTGTCGGCCAACGGCCCGTAGTCCATCTTGGTGTCGACCGGCTGGCTGTCCGACAGCGGCAGCTTGCTCCACAGCCCAACCGTCCCCTGCACCGTGTGGTAGGGGTACGCCCTCGCCAGCTCGTTCTCGTACGTACCCAGGTCCTGCGGGGTCAGCTCCACCAGGGCCAGCACGTCGGCTCCGGAGGCGGCCAGGTCGCGGGCGGTGCCGGCCGGGTCGGAATTGCCGGCCCCGACGTTGTGCTCGGCCACGGTGAGGTCGCCGCCCGGGTGGGACTTGTCGCCGAGCAGCCCGCCGAAGAGGTTCAACCACACGATGGCCGGCAGCAGCAGCGCGGCCACCGCGGAGGCGGAGCGGCGCCACAGCGCCCCGATCAGCAGTACGGGGATGAACAGACCGAACCACGGCAGGAAGGTCTCCACCAGGCTGCCGAGGTTCCCGATCCGGTTCGGGATCTGCGCGTGCAGCAGCATGAGCAGCCCGAGCAGCAGCGCCAGCACCACGAGCACCCGGCCGCGCTTCCAGGGGCCCGGCCGGGAGGCGGCGCGTATCGCCCGGCGGAGGTGCGAGCGCCAGGTCCCGCTGCCGGTGTCCCGGCGGCCAACGCCACCCTGCCCGGTCTCCCCCGTGTCCACCTGCGTCATCGCCTGTCCTCGCTCACCGCCGGCTGCATCCTCGGGCCCTGGATGGGGTCGGCATTCATTCTCGGGCAGCAGCCGTCGTCGATCGCTTCCGGGCAGCCCTCGGCGTACGACCAAGATCGCGGACCGCGGGCGCGGGCAAGCGTCCAGGGTTGGCCACACCCGGACGTGCCGAATTCGGTCAGTGTGTGTGGGTCTCCCACGCCGGCCGCTGGGGCTCGTCGTTGTGCACGATGATGTTGGCGTGATCGGTCGGGCGGACCGTTGCGAAGTAGAGCTGTTGGGAGGGGATGTAACGCTCGCGCCAACGGCGTTCGACGTCAGTTCGCGACAACACCCGGCGTTCCCGGATGGCGGCACGATCCACGGTCTTCTCGAGTGCCGTCGACACGAAGATGCGCAGGTCCCACCGATCGATCAGTTCCGGGCGCATGAGGAAGACGCCGTCGAAGATCAGCACGGCGCCGGCGGGGGCGGTCGTGACCGGTGGGGACAGCGCGGTGTCCGCGGTGCGGTCGTAGACCGCGTGTTGGAAGCGCCGGTCTCCGCCCGGGCCGAGTGGGTCGAGCAGGACCCGGTTCAGCGCGCCGTAGTCGTGGGTGTCGAAGTAGCAGCCCTCGGCCGAGTACTCGCCGCGCGGATAGCGCTGCGCCCGGGGGAAGAGGAAATCGTCGATTGTCGCGCGGATGACGTCGCGGCCCTGTCCACGCAAGACGACCGCCAGCTCGTCGGCGAGGGTGGTCTTGCCCGCGGCGGGCGCCCCATCGATGGCAACCCGCGTCGGGTGTGGGGCTGTGACGGAGCCGACCGCCTCCGCCAGGCAGCCGAGCAACTCGTCGCGGGTGCCTTGGTCCATGTCCTACCCGTCCTGGTCTCGCGAAGATCGCCATGTCGAGCCGACCTGTGCGCGCCGGCCCTCTTACGCCTGCCGATGCGCCCGGGAGCACGCGTGTCCGTCAGCGACGCCGCGCCTGTGGCCTCGACCGGTTTCCCGGCTTCGCGGCCTGTGTCACGGCCCTGGTCAAGGTGGTGGCCGTCTTCCTGCCGCGCTGGAGTAGTGGACCAGTCCGAGCAGGACAGTGGCCTCCCCGTCGGAGACGATGCGAGTCCTCACGCAATTCGCCGTCTCAGGCCAGCCAGCGGCGGCATTGTCGCCAGTGCAACTGCTCGAATTTACTCGATGAACACCTTCACGGAGTCGGCCAGCCCGTCGTTCCGGTTGATGCCGACAAAGAATTCGCTCCCCACGTGGGTAACATCTTCGATCTCGTCGGTCAGGTTGTTCCCCGGAATTCCGATGTCGCTCTCCACATCGCCTCCAGACCAGTTGTACTGGTACACCCAGTTCCACCCGGTAGTGGGCGTTGAAGTGTTGATTGACTTGGTGTTCCAGATATAGTTCTCAGAGCAGTCAATGCCTTGATCGGAACGATTATCGTGACTCGTCAGGTTGCTCTTTGCCAGCGTCCATCCACTCGCAAGCGCACCAGCGCCGGGATGGGTCCACAGGCTGCCCAATCGTCGGGCCGCATATTTGCCGGCTCCGCCGGCAGCCGTCGCGCTGTAGCAGAGGCCGCTGATGTTGCCTATCGGCAGACGCACTTCCCCGGTTGTGCCGAGGGATCCGTCGGTGTTCAGGCGCACGATTGTCACCTTGTCGCTCAGGAACGCGGATTGGCTCCCTTGGGTGGCGATCAAGGCCGGGCCCTGGCCCAGATAGTTCGGGTTGTAGGCGAGGTCGTTACCGTGGCCGAGTGTGGGGATGGAGGTTGGCGCCCCGGCGCAGATCCAGCTAGTGCCATCCCAGGTTGAGCCGTCGCGCAGCCACCTGGACAGGACCGGCTCCGCTCCGGCCGCCTTGGTGAACACGATGTAGAGCTGGCCGCCTGGCCCTGCCGCCATGCCTTGCATGACCGTGCGACCCGCCTTGCACGCACTGCTGTTCGGGATGTTCAGCCGTTCCGCCCCGCTCCTGTCCGTAGCAGCGTAGGCAGACGCTGCCGGGGCAGTGGCAATTCCAATTGAGAGTGCGAGCACGGACGCGACGCTTGATAGCTTCTTCACTTCGGTGTCTCTCCTCCAAGGGGGGTAAGGCGAGAGCAGCGTATCAGTTGACGTCAACCTTTTTATATTGATTCTCATGGTAGCGAGCGGCGCTTCGCCTACTGATTAGCCTCGATAATTCGTGCCGAGGATCGGCTCCTTCCGCCCGGCAACGCCCAGTCGTCTTCGACCTTTCCGGTGGCAGGGTCAACGATTCCCGGAACGTCAAGGCTGTTCTCCATGTGCTCGTCGAGTGACTGATTCGGCGAGCGGCAGTACGCGGCGATCCTGCTGCCGGGCACCCTACCGGCGGTAGATCACTTCACCCTGAGTCGCGCAGTGTCCGCCAGCAGATGGTCGACGCGGACCGACCTGCCGGCTGACCCGCCTGCCCGAACCGGCGGGCTGATCGCCCGATCAGCCGGGCGGACCGCCGGCCGATATTCCGCCCGAGGTTCACCGATCCGCCGGCGTGGACCCGCCAACCGGCGATCCGGCTTCTTGATCGGCGGCGCCCGGCCGCCGCCCGGGTCGTCGCGACGCCGATAGCCGACTCATCCCTTGCCGCCGAGACCTGCGATTTCGAGAGTGAGCAGGAAGCCGGCCCGTACCGCCGAGCGCGAGGACAACGCACGCCGGCGTGGAAGCCGCCGCGAAGCGGCGGCCCGAGCAGGGACCGGAGGTGACGGTGACGGACACCGCCGGCGTCGACAGTGACTACGGGGGTGACCGTTTTCGAGGAGGACGACGACCTGGAGGCCCTCATCGGGGAGACGGTCGAGTACGACCTTCCCACGGACGAGGAGCAGTGACGTGAGGAGGCACCTGGTACCCGACCTGCGGGCGGCCTGCGAGGAGATCAACACGGGGTCGCCCCACCGCGACCGCTAGTACCAACGGATGGGCGGCCTCACCGGCGACAGCGTCGTCGGCTGCGTAACCAGAACCTAGAGGGGTCGCCGGGTCCACTACTGACATCGGGAGAGTTCTCATGCGGGTGTCCTTCCGTCCGGCTCGGGACGGCTACGCCTTCACCAACGGCTTCACCAACCACATCAAGATCGCCGGCCTGCCGATCACCGACACCAAGGGCCGGTGCGGCGGAATGGCGTTCGCCGCACTGGACCACTGGCACCAGCGCCTGCCGGTGCCCGCCGCCAGTGCCCTGCCGCCGGACGGCAACCCGGTCGCCGACTACATCTACGACCGGTTGATCACCAGCATCGTCGACAACTGGCCGATGTACTTCCAGTTCATGCGAACGCCGGACCATCCGACCACCCTGAGTGGGATCGGCGTGGCCCGGATGACGCGGGAGGAGCAGTTCCCCAAGCTCAAGCAGCTCCTCGACCAGGGGCTCCCGCAGCCGCTGGGCCTGTGTCAGTCCCGCGACCCGGGCGGCTTCGGCAACGACCACCAGGTGGTGGCGTACGGCTACGAAGAGGGCGAGCGGACCCGGATCTTCATCTGGGACAACCGGTACGCCCGCCGGGAGGACGTGCTGGAGTTCAAGACCGCGTATGACCCAGCCGACCGGGTGGTGCGGCAGGGCAACGGCGACCAGTGGCGCGGCTTCTTCGTGGAGCGGTACGCGCCGCGGCTGCCCTGGTACCTCGCCGGTGGGAAGTTGCTCAGCGACCGCTCCGACCCCCGGGTCTATGTGGTGCACGGCGGGGCGAAGTTCTGGGTGACCAGCCCGCAGGAGTTCGACCGGCTGGGGTTGCACTGGAACGAGGTGGTGGAGCTCCCGGACGGGTCGACCTCGTACGTCGCGGACGCACCCGGGGACCGCGTCCTGCTCCGGGAGATCGACCGCGCGGAGGTGTACGTCACCTATGGCGGGCACGGCTTCCACATTCCCGACCCGGACACCCTCGTCCGCCTCGGGTTCAGCTGGGCCGACGTCCGGGTGCTGCCGCGCGACTCGCTGCGGGCGTTGCGTCCGGTGCCGGTGGACGGCACGGTGCTGCGCGAGGAGCACCAGGATCCGGTCTACCTGGTGGCCGATGGGATGCTGCGGCACGTGCCGGACCCGGTCACGTTCACCGCGCTCGGGCTGCGCTGGGATCGGGTCGGTGTGGTGCCGGACGGTTCCCTGGCCGCCCTGCCGAAGGGTAGCCCGCTGCCGGCCTCTCACCTTCCGGCTTGGTCGGAGCGGCCGGCCGGGCAGCTGATCACCCGCGACCACGACGCGGTCGACTACCGGATCGAGGCAGGCGCGAAGCCGGCGGACGAGGTGGAGTTCGTGCTGAACCTGGGCAGCGGCCTGACCTGGCGCAAGGAGCTGGGCCTGCACGCGAAGGACGGGGACTGGACCATCGCGGTGCAGGACAGCAAGCGCACCGACGCCAACGGGCTCTACCGCTACCAGCTCCCCGAGGGACAGCTCCGCCTGCGCAAGGCCAAGCTGTTCGGCGCGGTCACCGGCGTGCTGGAGCTGAACGACCTGGACCGGCTCCCAGCGGGCGCCCGGGTCACCTTCACCTGGGTACGGGACTGATCCGGGCAGCTCCGTTCAGGGCAAGGGCACCAGCACGGTCGTCATCCACCTCCATGCGGCGCCAACCGCGACCGCCTCGCTGATGGCCCGCCGCCGGAAGGCCTACGTCTGGGCCGTTCGGCGGCGGGGCGGCCGCGGGCCGCCGGTGTCACGGCGTGCGCGGCTCCGCAACCTCACCAACTACATCGCCCGATCCCTACTCGAGACAGCAGCTCGCTCAACGGCGCACCCGATAGCGCAGGTGAAGCACCCGGTTGCTCTGAAGCACCACGTCCGGATCCTCCAACAGGTGCTGCGCGTGGACCGACCCGAAGTAGCGCTTGCCGGACCCCAACACGACGGGTACGACGTCCATGCGCACCTCGTCGATCAGGCCCGCGGCAAGCACCTGGCCACCGACGTCGCCAGCGGCGACCTCGACGATGCGGTCACCCGCAAGTTCCTGCGCCTTGGCCACGGCTGCCTCGACGCCGTCGACGAAGTGAAACGGCGCCTCGGGGTCCCAGCCTTCGGGCTCCGGCCGGTGCGTCACGACGACCACGTGGTCGATCCCGCCCGGAGGCTTCCCGTCCCAGCCGTCCGTCATGTCGAAGACGTGGCGGCCGACGACTGTCACCCCGATCTGGTCCCAGTACGGCCGGGTGTAGTCGTAGGACGTCTGCGACACCTTCACCGCGCCGCTCTCGTCCAACGGGACGTCACCGCTGGACAACCAGTCGAACAGCGGTCCGGGCTGGTCATTCTCGTCCGCGACGAAGCCGTCCACCGACACCGAGCTGTACATGACCACCTTGCCCACGACGCGCTCCTCTGCTTTGGGAAGCCCCAAATTAGCGTGTCGTGAGCTGCCGCTCTTGTAAGAAATCAATCGGTCGGCAGCGGCCAGCTGTCCAGCACGTGACCGGGATGTTCGCGCAGGAACCGCCGCCGGATTTCGACGTACCGGGTTGGCGTGAGCCCGGTGAACGCCCGGAACTCGTGGCCGAAGTGGGCCTGGTCGAAGTAGCCTGCGCGACCGGCGAGGTCGCCCCAGTCGATCGGTCTGGCTGGGTCGATCGCGAACACGGTGGCGGTGAAGCGGTAGGTGCGGGCCAGCCGCTTCGGCGTGACGCCGATGAGCTTCTTGAACCGCTGTGCCAGGTGAGTGCTGCTGACACCGGCTGCCACGCTCAGGTCGCCGATCGCCGCCGCCCCGCTGGTCGCCGCGATGACGCTGCTCGTATGGCGGACCAGGCCTAGGCCGGCGGTCTCGCACAGCCGTCGCATCAGCTCCTCCTCGAGCAGCGTCAGCATCTCGTGCGGTCCGTTCGCCATGGCCAGCCGGTCTCGCAGCTCAGCGATGGCGGGCCGGCCCCAGGCCTGCTCCACCGTCACCGGCCGGTCACACAGCTCGGCCGCGGGCATCGGCAGGAACGGCGCCAGCCCCCACGGCTTGAAGTGCACGCCGACGGACCGGGTCCGCAGTGGGTAGCCGAACTCCCACGCGCGGGTGGGCGTGGTGACCACGCAGCCGTCGGCGTACTCGGCCGTCTCGATGTCGGTGCCGGCGCGGATGCGGAACGGCGCCCCGAGGTTGACGATGAGCAACGCCGCCGGCGACACCGGCAGCGTCAGCCGGGCGTACGGCGGCGCACCCTCCAGGTAGTAGAGGTCGTCGATCAGCCGGTCCAGCGGCGGTCGCGGCACTCTGGACACGTACTCCACACCCACAGCATTGCATTGTGAAGAGCCAGCAATAGGCGCTGGCGACATCCTTCCGCCGACCGTCACGCGCGAGCTGTCGACGCTTGGCAGTCGACTGCCGTCCGGGGCACTACCGTGAGGCCCGACCGGCTTCGCGTCCATCGGCGTGGTGGCGAGCAGGGCATTCTTTTGGTCAGCGCCGGCCGGTCTCGGCCGACCGGGTGCTGGACCGACGCCGGGCTGTCTCCGAGCGCGGTTGTGGGTCCGCTTCGTCCGGCCGGTGCTGTTGGAGTCTTGATGCTGGTCGTTGTCCGGTGGCCTCTTCCGCGGTGTCGGAGATCGCGGCGGGCGGGGTGGTGCGGCTCGCTGCGGCGTCTACCAGGTCCGGTAGGTCCCGCCCGCCCACCAGCGGTAGCTCTCGGGTGACCTGCGCGACCGGCCCCGGCTCACCTGCCGGGTCGGTGATTCGGGTTGTGCGGGCCCGGCCCGTGGCGGTTCGCGTGATCGGTGCCGGGCTGCGGGTCGTTGCCGACGGCGCGGGGGCAGGCTGCTCGGCGACGAAGCCCGGCGCGTCCGTGGTAGCCGACGTCTCCCCGCGACCGGTGGCCGACCGGCCTACCGTGTTGCGCGCTGTCCGGCGCGGTGCGGTTGCCGGCAGGAGCGGGGCAAGTTCCGCATGCAGCGCCGCCCAGTCAGAGGCGCGGGACGGATCGGGCTGATCGGTGCTCGAGGTGAGCGGGTCGCCGTCGGTCCGCTTCATCTGCAGGGCGGTACGGTCGGGCGTCTCCGCCTCAGTTCGCTCCGATGGCAGCCGCTCGGCACTGTCTGCCGCCTGCTCGGTGGCCTTCACGTGGTGAACGTCGTCCCCGGCCGCTCGTGGCGCCGCTGAGCGGGCCTCGGCCGCGTGTACTGACGGGGAGTTGGGGACCGTGTCCGGCGCGGGGGCTGCGTCCGGCGCAGGGGCCACCGTGTGCTGCTCGGCGACGCGCACGAGGCCCGCCGGGGTGTCGGCAAGCAGCCGCGCAGCCGAGGCGAGTGCGACGGGGTCGGGCTGACCGGCCCGACGCCACCACCGGCGGCGGCCGCCTGCTGGCAGGTTCCCGGCCAGCACGCGCTCCGGTGCCAGGTCGGCCGCGATGAGGGCGGTAAGCCCGTCGTAGTCCGCCTGCTCGCCCAGCCGGCGGGCGATCTCGTCGAGGTCGTACACCGCCAGAGCGATGTCGGCGGTCGTGGCGTCCAGTGCTCGACGGATCTTGCGGTGCAGGACCTTGCTGAGCGCCGCCTGCCGCCGCTCGCCGCGGATCTGGGTGTGGGCGGCGTCGAGCGAGTCGTACAACCCGAGGCCGGGGTCGGCCTTGGCCAACGAGCGGGCACGGCGGGTCAGCCACGGATGTTGCAACCAGTGTCCGACCGGTTCGTACGCCGGCGTGGTGGGTGGCAACTGTTGTCGGGCGCGCAGCCGGTCCCGCCGCTGGTTCTCGGTGTTCATCAGCCACACCAGATATCCGAGCAGGGACATGCCCGCGTAGAAGCCGCCTTCGAGGTGGTTGGCGTGAGCCAGCCAGTTGAAGACGACCGCCCCAGCGGCGATGGCGGCCGACAGCACGCGCGACAGGATCGCCCGTTCGCCCAGTCGGCGGCGAACATCCGCGTTCGCCAGCACCACGACGCCGCCCAGTTCCAGCGCCCCAACGGCAGGAAGGGCCACGTACCACGGCATGCCGAGCCGCTCCATGGCCCCGGACACCTGGCCACCGAGTGCGACCAGCAGCACGACCACGTAGAACCCGGTACGTAGCACGGCGACCTGTCGCACCGCCTTGGCCAGGCCCGCGTCCCACGTTGATGGCGGGTCAACTCCTGGCGCACCGCCGGCGGCGCCTTGTGTCCCGCCAGTCGGGCTTCCGCCGGTCATCCTGGTCCGGTTCGATTCCTGGAACACGCCGAGCAGGTTCCTCTCTCACTCCGGCCCCGGCCTTGCCGGCGCCGCGGCCGCCTGACCCGGCGGTGCCGCCCGCCGCGTCGCACCGGAGCCCCGCTCCGACTGCCGCCCGTCGTCCGCCGCATGCTACCGGGTGACCGGCCGAATGGGAGATCTCAGACACTACGCCCGGGGACATCGTGGCCCTCACGAGTCGGCCGTGTCAGGCTCTGCGGCTGACGCGGTCCGCTCCACATTCTTGGGTTACGCGCGCTTCCGGCCCTTGTGTCACGATCTTGGCCATGCGTCTTTCGTTCGGCCTGCTCGTTGCATCCGCCGCGGCTGGTGTGCTCTCGGTTGCGGCGGCGCTGCTCGCGATGACAGCCGCGTCGCTGCAGTTCGGCTTGGTCATGCTGCTCGCGCTGCTCGGCTACGTGGTGGCGAGCCGGGGTGCGCGCCGTGTGCGGTGGACCGTCGCCGCCGGTGTCGGGCTGCTGGCCGTGGTGGCGGCGATGAGGCTGTTCTGGTACCAGGAGCAGGTCGATGAAGCAGGCTGGTTGACGTACGGCCAAGGGGTAGCGAAGACGTCCATGTTGACCCGTTGGCGGGAACTCATCGACCGGGAGAGGGTCGCCGCACTGGGTCTGGCGGTTGGCGTTCTCTGTCTCGCGGCCGCCGTGTCGGCGCTACCGTCACGCGGGTAGGCGCCGGGGTATGGCGACGACAGTCCTCGCGCTGCTGCTACTCGCCTGGTTCGGGCTGAGCTTCGCGCGGGGGTTCGGCCGTTCTTCGCTGGTGGACCTGCTCGGGACGGTGTGGCCGGCGCTGCTCGCTGCCCTCGTAACCATGGGGGCCCTTGCGCTGTCGGGGCGGCGGGCCGACCGGCGGTGGCTGCTCCCGGTGGGGTTGGTCCTGCTGTCCCTCGGAGCGGTTCGCGCTTACTCGGATCTCGCCGCGGCATGGTCAGGCTGGTGGGTCATGGCCAAACCTGCCGACGGAACCTTCCTGGCGGTAGGGGTGGCGGTGAGCACGTCAACGGAAGGCTTCCCTCAGGTGTCGCGGGCCATAGAGGCGGCAATCGCGCTCGCCGGTGCGGGACTGGTGGCCGTCGGCGCGTTGCGCAGCTCCCGCGAGGCTGACGCTTCTTAGCTGAGGTTGGGCAGAGTCCATCTGTTGGCGCCGGTGCCCCGATCGGTCCCACCAGCTCGTCCTGCCACGCGCCGTCGGGCAGGCTGTCGTACGGGTTGACCTCGTAGAGCCTGCCGTCATGATCCCAGATTTCCACCGCAGCAGGCTCACACACGTTCGTCAGACAAGGCGGCGCGTTACGGGTAACGGCCGGCCGGCCGGCCCGGCCGATGCCGGCCACAGGTGGCTGGCGCGGGTAACCACAAACGACCACCGGGTTGGTTACGCAGCCCGGCACCGGGGACGGCCCCACGTGTTGTTCACACCGTACGCGGGCACGTTCCCGACGCTGCGCGACCAGCACATCCGGATGCCGGATGTTCCGTTGAGCCCAACCAAAGATACGCGTGCAAATGCGGCCGTCGCCCTCACCGGCCGAACTATGCTTCGGCCCCAGGCCCCCAAATCCTTGGAGAGACGCATGAGCGATGTGAGCATCGGCACCGGCAAAGTGGTCGTGAACAGGGCGATGTCGCTGGACGGGTTCATCGCCGGTCCCGGCCATGCGATGGACTGGATCTTCGAGTACATGACTGCGGTGACGTTCCCGGAGGTTATGACGGCCACGGGTGCCATGCTCATCGGCCGGGGCACCTACGAGGTCGCCAAGCGTATGGCCGACCAGGACACTCCCTACGACGGGGGAACACAGTTCGTCCTCACCCACGAGCCTCCCGACGAGCCGGACCCTACCGTCACGTTCCTCACCTGTGACATCGAGAAAGCCGTTGCCACGGCACGCAGCGCCGCGGGCGGCAAGAACCTGGAGATCCTCGGTGCTGACGTGGCCGCCCAGTGCCTGCAGCACGGGCTCGTCGACGAGATCCTGGTGTATGTCCTACCGGTGCTGCTCGGCGACGGTGTCCGCTTCTCGCCCCCAAGCCTCGACAGGATCGACCTGGAACCTTTCAGCAACACCCAGTCGGGCGCCGTCACCATGCTCCGTTTCCGCGTACGAAAGTAGGCGCAGCCTCCAGCAGCTGACACCAGCGCGCAACGGACACCCTGACGTCAGGTGCTCTGACCAGAAACGCTGACAGTGTCGATTCAGTGGGTGGTCAGGCAGCGCGGCGGGCGCGGCGGCGGGCTCGGATGAAGGCTGCATCGCCGCGTACGCCACCCCACCAGGACCACGGGACGCTGGTCACGTACCGGCCGATCGACGCGAAGACCGGCGCGGCGTCCGCGTCGCGGCCAGTGCGCGCCAGCCCGTACGCCAGGAAGTTCACGTCGTTGAGCCAGTCGGCGTGGCGGGTGGCAGGCTGGTGGAACCACCGGGACAGCGCGTTGTCGAGATCGGACTGCATGACCGCATCCTGCCGCCACCGCTGGCCGATGTCGTCGGCCGTGATACCTGGAGCTTCCCGTTCCTGCTCCCACAGCGCCCACTCGGCGGCGGCCCGCACCGGCAGCACGTGCAGCGGCGAGCCCGCAGGCGCTGCGGCGGCGACCGACCGCGCGAAGCCGAACATGGCCTCGTGCGAGCCGCTCCATTTCCTGCAGTGGTAGGTCAGCTTGAGTGTGTGCCCGTCCCGGTGCCAGCGGTCTCGCCGGGTAAGTTCACGCCACGTCTGCTCGACGTCCTCCCGTGGCGCGCTCTGGTCGATCATGAGGCGCAGCCGGCTCGCCCATGGCGTGGGGTCCTCGGGTGCGAGCCGCGTTGCAAGATCGTTCACCTGACCCGCCAGGTGCAGCAGGCGGCTGAACTCAGCCCACCGCTCTGGACGGACGTTGGCGGCCCAGTCCCCGCCGCGCACCTCCCAGGCTCGCGCCATCAGGGACTGAGCACGTACGAGCTGAGCATCGGGGTTGCTGGGTGAGTCCGCCGCCCAGCGGTCGGTCCAGGCGGCCTCGGTGTCGACCCGACCGGTCGTGCGGTCGACTCGGGATCCCAGCCCATGTGCGGTCGATTCGGCGAGTACGCGGACGTAGCGCGCCCGACGGTCGTAGTCCCCCCGGGTGGCAGCCAAGGCCTTACGGGCCGGCCCGATGTCGGTGCCGTACCGCGCTTCCATGCACGCCTCGCGCAGCACTACGTCGTCCTGAGCCAGGTTGGTATCGATCTGGCGGGTGAGCAGCCGCCACACGGTCGGAATCATAACGAAGGATGGTAAGCATCAGCTGGCGTCCGCCTCAGGTCTGGATCCGCTTCCGCGCGAGCCTCTGACGGCCGTCCACTACCGGTCGCGGATGTGGCTACTCCCTTTGGCTGCTCGCCCTATCACCGGGCAGTCGACACGTAGCGGACGTGTACGGGATCCAAGGTTGCCCTCCAGATAGCACGTTCTTAGTGATCTCTTAACCCGCACACGGCAAGACTTCGGATGACATCGATGCGTTCGTGTCGCCAACCCGAAGAGAGGGGTCCTTGATGCGTATCCGTGCCATTGGTGTGCCGCTGCTGGTCACCGCGCTGGCCGTGGTAGCGGTTCAACCAGCCGCCTCGGCGGCCACCGCCAGTTTCGGGCCGAGGACCGACTATCCGGCTGGCTATTCGCCGTTCTCCATCGCCGTCGGCGATCTCAACCGCGACGGCATGCAGGACATGGCAGTCGCCAACCAACTCGGCAACACCGTGTCGATCCTGACCAGTACCAGCGAGGGTGTGCTGCAACCGATGCCGGAGGTCAGCACCGGGAGCCGTCCGCTCACCGTCGCAGTCGCTGACATCGACGGCGATCATCGCCCCGATCTCGTGACCGCCAACAACGGCGAGGGCACCAACGGCCACAGCATTTCCATCGCGATCGGACGGGGCGACGGCCGGTTCAAGACGCCCCGACACCTCGACCTGGGCGGATCCAGCGGACCGTGGGGAATCGTCGCCGAGGACTTCGATGACGACGGCCACATCGACCTGGCCGTCACACTCTCCAGCCGCTCACAGATCCAGATACTGGCAGGAAACGGCCGCGGCGACTTCACCCCCGGCCAGATCCTCGATGCCTCGTACGGCTCCCTCGCCGATCTGCGCACCGCCGATCTCAATCTCGACGGCGTTGCCGATCTCGTCGCCAGCGTGCCGTTCTCGAGCGACGTGCTGATCTCGCTCGGCCGGGCCGGCGGGACCTTCGACCCGTTGCAGCGCATCGACGTCATCAACGCTACGAGCAACGTGGTGGTTGACGACTTCACCTCCGACGGCATCCCCGACATCGTCGTCGCTCGTACCAACAGCTACTCCGACAGCGCCTGGCTGATGGTCGGTAACGGCGACGGCACCTTCGGCGACCTGCGCACCGTGCCGGTGCGCTGGGCGGAGACGTCGACCAGCGGAGACTTCGACGGCGACGGCCACCAGGACCTGGCCTTCGCCGTGTCGTCGGTGGTGTTCGTACTGCTCGGCAACGGTGACGGCACGTTCCAAGAGCCGCTGGAACTGGCTGTGGACGGGGATCCAGGCATCCCCAACAGCGCCGACTTCAACGCCGACGGCAAGGACGACCTGGCGGTGCCGAACGGTGCGGGATCCGTCGGAACCGTGTGGCTGTACCTGACCAACTGAGCCCAGCATCGACGCTCGGCCCTGACGCGGTCCGGGACGGCCGCCGTCCCGGACCGCGACGACGAGTTGGCCCACCGATAGGTCGTGGCCGCAGTTCGGAAGAGCGCGCTCACCGGGCCGTGATGCCCGAACAGTCTGCGGCCGGCGGCAGCGCTGGATACCGCTCGTGCCCGCTCAAAGCCTCTGCGTGCCACGACTGCCGGCCCACGGACGGCCCGGCCAGCAGCCCCACAGGAACGGGCCGAAGAAGTCCGAGCTACGGGTCGAAGCCGCGTGGCCCCGGCCGAGCCCGTCGGCTGGCAGGTTGCAGATCAAGCTAGTCCTGCTGCGGTGCCAGGCTGCGTAGAACGTCGAACTCGTTGCCCTCGGGGTCGGCCATGACCACCCAGTTGCGCCCCGATCCCTGGCCTACATCCCTGGTGGTGGCGCCAAGGCTGAGCAACCTGGTCACCTCATCCTCGGTGCTTCCGTCGATGGGGCTGACGTCGAGGTGAAGCCGATTCTTGACGGTCTTGCCCTCGGGTACCCGGATGAACTGCAGGGTTGGCGGCATCTGACGGGCCCGCACATCCTCGACGGTCGGCACCCAGGAACCGATCTCGACCCTGCCCTCGCCCCGATCGATCACCGTGAAGTCCAGGACCGCGCACCAGAAGGCCGCGAGCCTTTCCGGATCACGGCAGTCGACGACCAACTCCGTAAACCTACTTGTCACGACTCTCCTAGATGATCAGGTGCGCGCAGAGAAGTTCTCGGGTGCCGGGCCAAAATACCTTGATCACTGTCGCCGTGGCTTCCCCGCACTGCGGCGAGCTGACGGTCGTGCCGGGCCTCGCCGGCCGGACGACGAGCCGTTCAGGGTGCGGCCCTCTTCTCGGAATCCTTGGAGTTCAGGAAGAGTTCGAGGGCTTCGACGACGAGGCGGTGGTCGTCGAGTTGGGGTAGTCCGGAGACGGTGACGGTGCCGACCGGGCCGGTGCCTTTGAGGATGATCGGGAAGCAGCCGCCGTGT